>JABJCF010000512.1 GCA_018665625.1 Nitrospina sp.
AGAAGTGTTTCAAATAGTTCCCAGACAATGGCGCGGTATCGGTGAAATCGCGCAAAGTGGATTGAGCTTGAGGGATGCCTATGCCCAGTTCGATGCGGAGAATAAATTTTCATGTGATGTTCAAGGTCAAGAAAGATCGACGGAATGCATTAGCGGCCTCGTTTTGCAGGGAATCAAAAAACCTAATGAATGCCATGCCTTTGGGAAATCCTGCACTCCGGAATTTCCTCTCGGAGCCACTATGGTTTCTACGGAAGGCGCTTGCGCTGCATATTATCGTTATCAATCGGTGCAGTCATGAATGAGAAGGAAGAAAATACTTCCAATGACGCGTTTAATTGTCCTTTTCCAATAGATTCATCTTCTTTCGTTACTTTAGCGCATGGTGGGGGTGGAAAACTAACGCAGCAGCTGATTGAAAAGTTATTTCGGCCGGCCTTTAATAACTCTGAACTTGAAACGCAGCATGACGGAGCTGTGTTAGATATCCCGTCTGAGAAGCTTGCCTTCACAACTGATAGCTACGTTGTTCGCCCTCTCTTTTTTCCCGGTGGGAATATTGGGAGTCTTGCTGTGAATGGAACCGTGAACGATCTTGCCATGTGTGGTGCTAGGCCTCTTTTTCTGACCGTAGCTTTTATTTTAGAAGAAGGTCTCTTGATGGAAACACTTTGGGATATTGTTCAGGCTATGAAAAAATCTGCCGACCATGCGGGAGTTAAAATTATAACCGGTGATACTAAAGTGGTGGATAAAGGAAAGGGAGATGGAATCTTTATCAACACATCGGGAGTGGGAATAATAGAGCATGGTTTGAAAATTCACCCCAAGAGCATTCAACTGGATGATGCGGTTTTGCTCAGTGGAGATATTGGAAGACATGGAATTGCCATCATGGCTGTTCGTGAGGGCCTAGGGTTTCAAAGTCAAATTGAGAGTGATTGTGCTGCAGTTTCAAACCTTGTTCAGAGTTTGGTCGACGCGGATATTGAAATTCATTGTATGCGAGACCTGACACGTGGAGGTCTAGCGACGGCTTTAATTGAAATGGCACAAACGGCCAGAGTTTCCATAAATATCACCGAATCTGAGATACCTGTTCGGGAAGATGTGAAAGGTGCTTGTGAAATTTTAGGATTGGATCCCTTGTACGTTGCGAATGAAGGCCGATTTGTTGTTGTGGTTAAAGCCGAGGATGCAGAACGCGCATTAGAAGTAATGCAAAATGATCCACTGGGAACTCAAGCCAAAAAGATTGGAGAGGTTAAGGAAGCGCCTCAAGAAACAGTGGTCCTGAAAACAAAGGTTGGCACCTCCCGCGTGCTCGATATGTTAAGCGGAGAACAATTACCCCGAATTTGTTAGGGAGGCAGTTAGTACGACTCAGGGCAGCTTTTACAACAATTACCATGCAATTTTAAATAGAAAGGGCCTAGTTAAATCGACTAAGTCCTTATAAATAAAAGTGAAGCTGGTTGGGGTCGGATCCCTAGCTTTTTGTGATAACTTACTTGCCATAAATTTCTATCATTGCTCTACCTTCATTGCCCTTAGATTCAAGTTCTCAATTTTCTTAACCAAATTATCCTTGTACCTCCAAGTCGTTGTGTTTTCGTTCTTCCCATTCGCTAAAACCTCACTCGGCCACTGACCCAACCCCGCTGTATATGCCAGATTTAGGGCTCATTGGTTAGGATGTCACAACCAAGAAGGAAACCACAAAGAAGGAATAAAGTTAGTCAAGACTTGACCTTATATATAGGCTGGGGCCTTGAAAGAGGCTCCGGTTATTTTAGCAGTGAAGGGTATGGCTATTAGATATGACGGCGGGAAGAAAACTCTTAAATGGTGTGGACAATTTTGTTTTCATCTGCACTAATTCATAATCAGCAGATTGGCGGCTCAATTCCGCCCGCTCCAACCAGTACAAACAGGTATCTATGGCTTCAGGTGTAGATCCTTTTTCTGTTTGTTGAAATATTTATAACTTATTCGCAGAATAGGGGTCGATTGGATGGATTAGAGAGGGATGCAAAGATCCCCTAAATTCAATAGCTGGGAGGGAGGGAAAACGGAGATACGGTGTGTTTAGATCTTAATCCAATCTTTACAACTTCTTTAAAATAATGCCGTAGAATGTTTCTAACAAAATATTCAGGGAATATGAGTAATGGGGAAAACTAAAATAGTGGTAATTGAGGATGAAGCCGACATTCTTGAGGTCATTGAATACAACCTTTCCAAAGAAGGATATGAAATTTGTTCTGCATTGGACGGAGAAAAGGGTTTAACTCTGATAAAAAATGAAATCCCAGACCTTGTTCTCCTGGATCTTATGTTGCCTAACTTGGACGGAATTGAAATCTGTCGGAAGTTAAAGGCAGACAATGCTACTCAATCTATTTCTATCATCATGGTTACTGCGAAAGGTGAGGAGAGCGATATTGTGTTGGGTCTCGGTATGGGCGCAGATGACTATGTAACAAAACCGTTCAGCCCCAAGGAACTCATGGCTCGGATAAAGTCGGTTCTTCGTCGAGGCCCATTAAGAGATGATGGCGCGCAAGAGCAGATATCTCGAGATGGATTGGTGATCGATATAAACCGACACGAGGTACTTTTAGAAAAG
>JABJCF010000513.1 GCA_018665625.1 Nitrospina sp.
CGATTGCATGACGAATTGAGGCATTGCGACTTCTTAAAAAAATATGTTCATATTTCTACCCCGGAAGTCTATGGCAATTGTGAAGGGCATATAAAAGAAAAAAACTCCTATTACCCCAGCACTCCATACGCGGTATCGCGTGCGGCTGCAGATATGAGCCTGCATACCTTTTTTGATTCTTATAATTTTCCGGTGGTTTTTACTAGAGCGGCAAATGTATATGGCCCAGGACAGCAGTTATATCGCATCATACCTCGGACAATTCTTTACATTAAAATGGGAAAGAAATTGCAATTACACGGTGGAGGTACATCAGAACGTTCCTTTATTCATATGAAAGATGTCTCGGAGGCAACACTTCAGATTGCCAAACAGGCTCAACCGGGGGAAATATTTCACATTGCAACGAAAAACTCCATCACCATTCGAAATCTCGTTGAGATAATATGCGATTTAATGGGCGTAGAGTTTGATGCGCATGTAGAGGTGGTGGGTGAACGGTTGGGGAAAGACTCGGCCTACCTGCTTGAAAGCTCTAAAGTGCGAGAATCTTTTGGTTGGAAAGATAAAATATCACTGGAACAAGGAATTCAAGACGTTTTAGGCTGGGTTGAAAATAACTTTACCATTTTGAAAGATCAGCCTTTTGATTATATACACAAAGCATAATTTGGGATGCTCCTGCCTTTCCTGATTTCCCGTTTTGACTTTAAAATAGGTTCTGATTATAATCCTGAATAGCTGTAAAATATTGATTAAATAGAGTCCCTCTTTTATTTTAGATGGACTAACAAGAGACCCATGATTGCACCCAGGACTTCCATTTATACCTACTAACAGGAAAAATCTGTAATCGAACTGGATAATTGAATTTAGGAACATAACGTGAGCGAATTCTCAAAAACATATTTTGATAGTTTAATCGAAGGAATGAAAACTATCAGGATTTCAGATCGTGAAGGTAATGCGATAGAAGTTCATGAAGGCATAGAAAAGGTAGCACAATTAATCCTTTCTGAAAATCAGAAAGGTAGCAAATTGATTTTTATTGGCAATGGAGCCAGCGCATCCATATCCAGCCATATGTCTACAGACTACTGGAAAAACGGTGGGGTGCGTGCAATCGCTTTCAACGACAGTTCGCTTCTAACCTGTATCAGCAATGATTATGGGTATAAACACGTTTTCGAAAAACCCATAGAAATGTTTGCGGATAAAGGCGATGTGCTGATGGCAATTAGCAGCTCTGGACAATCTGAAAATATCCTTCGTGGTGTCGAAGCCGCAATATCCACAGGATGCAAAGTGATTACATTCTCTGGATTCAAGGATGATAATCCTTTGCGCCAAATGGGGGACTACAATTTTTATTCAGGTTCATCTTCATATGGTCCTGTTGAAATCACTCACCTTTCCATTTGTCACTGCATCTGCGATTTGATCATTGCAGAAAAATCAAAACTTTAAGGGATAGCATGCTGGAACCAAAACTAGCCAGCGCAATGTATTTAGATATGTTGCGCATTCGATTGGTAGAGGAAGGGATTGCCGATTTATATCCTGAGCAGGAAATGCGATGCCCCGTTCACTTATGCATTGGTCAAGAGGCCATTCCTGTAGGCGTTTGTTCTGCTCTACAAGATGAAGATATTGTCATGGGAAATCACCGGTCTCATGGTCATTATTTAGCTAAGGGTGGTGACCTAAAGTCCATGATGGCAGAAATTTATGGCAAGGCTACAGGTTGCTCCAAGGGAAAGGGAGGGTCAATGCACTTGATTGATCTTTCTGTTAATTTTTTAGGGACAACACCTATTGTGGCGAGCATTGTGCCAATAGCTGTTGGGACAGCTTTTGCCGCGTATCTAAAAAATGAAATAAAAGTGACCGTAATTTTTCTTGGAAGGGCAGCTACAGAAGAAGGTGTATTTGCGGAGAGTTTGAACTTTGCAGCACTAAAAAAACTTCCCGTTGTTTTTGTTTCTGAGGATAACTTTTTTTCTGTTTATACCCCTCTCTCGGAAAGACAGCCTAAGGAAAGGGAAAATATAGAAATAGCAAAGGCTTTTGGTATCCCGTCTGCCAAAGGAGACGGGAATGATGTCCAAACTGTTTATAATTTTTCTGAAAAAGCGGTTCGGCATGCAAGAGAGGGGAAAGGGCCCTATTTCCTTGAATTTGAAACTTATCGTTGGCGCGAACATTGTGGCCCCCACTTTGACAACGATTTACCTTATAGATCAGAAGATGAGTACCATGAATGGAAAAAAAAGTGTCCCATCAAAAATTTTGAGGATCTTCTGATAAAAGAAAAAATCCTAGAAAAAGACCAAGTGAACCAAATGCGAGAATCAGTTCGGAAAGAGTTTGAGGAAGCTATTGCTTTTGCAAAATCGAGTCCGTTTCCCCATCCAGATGAAATCTTCAAAGATCTTTATAAAGAAGCAAATTAAATCTACATGAAAAGAAAAATCACATTCGCCGAAGCTATCCGAGAAAGCACAGATCAATGTATGGAAAATGATCCTGCTGTTTATGTTATGGGCCTTGGAGTTCCAGATCCAAAGGGTATTTTTGGCACCACAGTAGGCTTGAAAGAAAAATATGGAGAGAAGCGGGTTATGGATATGCCTGTTTCTGAAAATGGAATGACAGGAGTAGCCATTGGGTCAGCTTTGATGGGCATGCGCCCGATCATGACCCATCAGAGAATTGATTTTATGCTTCTATCATTGGATCAGATTATCAATAACGCTGCAAAATGGTATTACATGTTTGGCGGACAAAAAAGTGTGCCGTTGGTAATCAGATTATTAGTGGGGCAAGGCTGGGGACAAGGCCCACAACATTCTCAAAGTCTGCAAACCTTATTTGCTCACATACCTGGACTAAAAGTGGTGATGCCTTTTTCACCCTACGATGCAAAAGGTTTATTGATAGCATCTGTTAAGGACAACAATCCTGTGATTTTTATAGAACACCGTTGGCTTCATAATTTATTTGGTGAAGTTCCTGAAGACTCTTACCAGGTTCCTATCGGTAAAGCCCGAATCGCAAGAAAAGGTAAAGACCTGACAATTGTTTCAGTATCCTATATGCTGGTTGAAGCATTAAAAGCAGCAGATTGTCTTAAAAAGGATGGAATAGATGTCGAGGTGGTCGACATTCGCTCATTAAAACCTTTGGATGAAGAAACCATTATTCAATCTGTAATAAACACGGGACATTTGATTGTTGTGGACGGTGCCTGGCGTTTCCTGAGTATCTCTGCGGAAATCATATCCATAGTTGTTGAAAACGCTTTTAAACATTTGAAGAAACCACCCTGCCGAGTAACCTTTCCAGACGTCCCTACTCCAACAAGCTGGGCCATGGCCAACAATTTTTACCCTCGCGCAATTAATATATTGAACAAAGTAGAAGAGCTTTTAGACCTTCCTAAAAAAAGTGAAAAAGAGTGGGGTCTTTCTCCAACAGGCCCTCTGGATGTGCCTGATAAATCTTTCATGGGGCCCTTTTAAGAATATAATTTGATATGCCAACAACACAAGAAAAAATACTAAGTTTAGAGGACCTCGCTAGCAAGTCGGCAGAACTGCGGCAGGAAGGAAAGCGTATTATCCTATGCCACGGCACATTTGACCTGCTTCATATTGGCCACATTCGCCATTTACAAAATGCACGTGAGAAAGGGGACATCCTCATAACTACGGTAACAGGCGACAGTTATGTCAATAAAGGACCTGGGCGACCCGTCTTCCCGGAACTTTTACGCTCCGAAAATCTTGCCGCTCTGGCCTGTGTTGATTTTGTTGCTATCAATCAGGCTCCAACAGCGGTGAATATTATTCCGATGATAAAACCCAACGCCTACATAAAAGGTCAGGAGTATAAAGTCTCAAGTGACGACTTGACCGGAAATATAGCCCGCGAAAAAGAAGCTGTGGAAAAGTATGGCGGCGAAATCATATTTACTGAAGATATCACTTTTAGTTCATCAAACTTGTTGAATGAAAACTTTGGTGTTTTCTCAAGGGAAACAAATGAATTTCTGAAGAAATTTCGGTCGCAGTACAAGTACGCAGAGATAATCAATAAACTAAAGGATTTGAGCAAGTTAAAAGTCTTGGTGGTGGGTGATGCGATAATAGACGAATACCATTATGTAACGGTTTTAGGCCAATCAGGGAAAGGAACTCATCAATCCGTCAAATATGAAACGGAAGAACGTTTTGCAGGCGGAGCCTTGGCAGTGGCCAACCATATTGCGGGTTTTTCTGACAATGTTACTCTGATTACGGGGATAGGAAAAGAAGATGGAAATGAGAGATTTATCCGCTCTAAATTAAACGAAAAAGTGACACCCCATTTTCATTATTTTAGCGATGCGCCTACTATTGTAAAACGGCGATTTGTAGATGACGATTTAAATAAATATTTCGAGGTATACATCTATAATGAACAGCCCCATATAGAAAAACTTGATCAGCAAATTTGTTCATGGCTTAAGGAAAACACATCAAACTTTGATGTAGTCGTAGTGCCTGATTTTGGTAACGGATTCATCTCAACAGGAATGATAGAAATACTTGCTGAAAAAGCCAAGTTTCTTGCTGTCAATACCCAGGTGAATAGTGGAAACCGAGGTTTCCATGCCATTACTCGTTACCCTCGGGCTGATTTCATCTCTTTAAATGGCCCTGAATTACGAATGGCTACTCACAGCCGCTATGATCTACTGGATGACTTGGCTGAAAAGATCGCGCAAAAAATGAATGCCAGTTACTTTGCAGTCACGCTTGGTAGCAAAGGAGCAATTCTTCTGGATAAAAACGAGAAAATGGTCCATGATATCCCCGTTTTATCAACAAAAGTTCTGGATCGCATCGGTGCCGGAGACTCTTTCCTATCTTTGGCGAGTTTATGTCTAGGGGGAGGACTGCCTGCGGACATGAGCCTTTTTGTCGGAAGTACCGCCGCTGCCTTAGATGTCCAAATAGTTTGTAATAGAGAACCTGTTTCCCCAGTTGCTTTGTTCAAATATATAACTACATTGCTGAAGTAAATTATTCGTTTTTTTAATCTTGAATTGACGATTTAATCCTACTCTTACTTCAAGGTTAAATATATAGAAGGCATATAAATTTAATCCATGGAAACCAAACCCCATATAATTATTCTTGGCAATAGAGGTTTCATAGGGGCTGCTCTTTACAACGATTTAAACAAACAAAAATATCTTAACGTTAAAGGTTTTAATTCTTCTAACTTGGACTTAAAATCTCCTGAAAGCGTTCGACAAGTTGAAAAGGTAGTTGACGAAAACACAGTGGTTATTTTTGCCGTTCGTGCTCCAAAAAAGATAGACCCACTGGAATCTTTTGAGCAAGATATCGCGATAACTTGTAACATAGCCCGTTTAATTAAAAGAAAACTAATAAAGAAATTTCTGTATTTTAGCTCCATATCAGTTTATGGAGAGGCAATGACCAACTTAAAAATTAATGAAAAAACAAAAAGTGCCCCCTCTTCTTATTATGGTATTTCTAAAATAGTGGCTGAAGAAATTTTACAAAAGGCCGCACAAGAAAAAGGCACCCCTTTTGTTACGCTTCGGCCCTGCATGGTTTATGGATCAGGGAATAAAGAGCTCCCATATGGTCCTGATCGATTAACACATTCATTCATCGACAAAAGTCAGCTAAACTTGTTTGGAGATGGTTCCGAAAAAAGAGATTTCCTATTTATAGAAGATTTGGTGAAACTCACAGAAAAATTTATCTTTAATAATTGTGAGGGTATTTATAATATAGGCACAGGAAATAGCTCCTCCTTTAAAAATATCGTTGAAACCCTCCAAAAAATAACAAAAAAGGATTGCCCTATTATAGAATCAGAGAGGACTATGTCAAAAATTGACCAAAAGCTGGATATCTCAAAATTATTAGATTTATTTCCAGATTACAATTTTACCTCTTTAGAGCAGGGATTAAGAAAATCCTACGAAAATATTCAGAGTTCTTAAATACCTAAATTTTTTTTGGTGCCGCAAATTAATAATATCTTTAAATTATGAATAATAAAGTTCCCGTAATAAATGATATCCCAAGCACTCCAAAGCCTACTGAATCTGGCGGTATTGGAGAAAGCCGGGTGGTCGAAAATTACAAAAAATTACTAAGCGGTTTTAAACCAATTAAAGAGTTGGTCTTGATTGCGCCAATGCAAGTACCTGAATCAGTATTTGATATTGAGGTTGCTAAGGGCGCAGGTTATTTTAATTACCCTCCGGTAGGGTTGTTATATATTGCATCGGTAGCCAAACATATAGTCCCAGATATCAAAATCCATTTAATAGACCTAAACTTAGAAATGCTTCAAAAGGCGAATGACGGGGATTTTTCGTATGATTTTTGGAAGCTCCGAATTTCGAATGTCTTAAAGGATACGAAGTCAGCTTACGTGGGAATTTCCTGTATGTTTGATGTTAACAAGGAAGCCTTTATTGAAATATCACAAAATATTAAAGATGAGTTTCCGGAAATTCCTATTTTAGCAGGTGGCGTTCAGGCTACGTATGATTATGAAGAGCTGCTCGACAAATTTAGCTTTGACATGATTTTTCGCAAAGAGAGTGAACTGCAATTCTCTAATTTTATTAGCAATATTAATAACGCTGATTATTCCTCTTTACCAAATGGGGCCGCATTTAAATATAACCAGCAGATTATGACTTTAGGTGAGCCTGACCAAGAGACTCCTGTCGAATTTGATATTCGCGATGCATATTCACTCATACCCATTGAAGACTATTATAAGGTAGGAGGTTTAGCCGTTTTTTCAAGATACAACGGAATCACAAAACCTTTCGCTACTGTGCTAAGTAACCGCGGATGCCGCGCCTATTGCACTTTTTGCACCGTACGCGATTTTAACGGCAAAGGCATTCGAGCCCGGTCGGTCGAAAGTGTAATTGATGAGCTTAAATTCCTATGGGGAAAAGGAATAAGACAAATTGACTGGCTGGACGATGATTTTTTATGGGACAAAGAACGAACCCTCCACCTTCTAAAGAGAATGACGGAGGAAGTCCCTGACATGGAATGGATCAGCAACAACGGACTCATTGCCGCCGCCATCAATGAAGAAATAATGGAATGGATGGTTCGCTCCGGTTTGAAAGCAGTAAAAGTTGGCATTGAATCTGGCAACGACGCCATGCTCAAAAAAATTTTGAAGCCCACTAGCAAAAGAAAACTATTGATGTCTTCAGAGCTTTTTAAAAA
>JABJCF010000514.1 GCA_018665625.1 Nitrospina sp.
CTGCAAAACTCGTCAAATGGAAGGTAGACATCAAAGGCCCCTCCGAAGCTCTGGAAATGGGAGAACAACCCGGCTTCATGACCACAACGGTGGAATCGGATGTCGACTTTCTGGATGACATAAAAAATGCTAAAGGCCTTGGCGAAAAAGTGATGACGATTTTATTCAATAACAATATCGTCACTTATGAAGATGCTTTGAAATTAGGAGTCAAAGGATTAGTAGAATTGCCAGGAATTGGTCCTAAAAAAGCTGAAGGCTTGATAGAGCATGCAGAAAATTTTCAAGAACAAGCAGCGGCTTTGAAAGCAGAGGCAGAAGCATCCAAAGCAAAAGAGGCCGAGGAAAGTAAAGAAGATCAGGCAATAGTGGAAACGCAGGAGGAAGCAACCTCAGAAAGCGAAGACAAAGAACCTGAAGAAAAACAGACTGAAGAAGACGAAGACTTGGAAGATGAAGAAATTCTCATTCAAGCTTTATCTGGCGTACCCGAAGAAATAGTGGGAATTCTGGAAACCAATGGATTTGAAACTTTAGCAGAGCTTTCTGTAACGCCGTTGGATGAACTGATCGCCATTGATGGGCTGGATGAAGAAACTGGAAAAGATATACTTGAAAAAGTAAAACAACAGTTAGGGAATGTAGAAAATGTTTAGAGTTTTTATATCAAATTTTTTGCAAATCAAAAATCAGAATCCCATGCCAGGATTTACAACAAAGGCTCATTGCCTGAGTCAGGATGGAATGGCGGGCTTGCAACACAGGAGGAAATTTGGCTAAGATTCGCGTAAACAAACTGGCTCTGGAACTCGGCCTGCAAAATGACCAGATCATTGAGGCCCTGCAAAAGAAAAAAATTGTAGTAAAGAATCACATGAGTTCCGTTGATGAGGAAGCAGCCCAACATATCCGCGACCTTTTTTCGCCTAAAACTCCTGCCAAAGCCGCGACCAAAGCTGCTGTAAAGGTTAAGGCTAAAACAAAAATCAAAATTAAAGCACCTTCAAAAGTTAAAATCACCACAGCCAAAACACAGGCCAAGTCAGGCAAAATTAGAAAAGCGGAAACGAAAGAAGAAAAGCCGGCTAAAAAAACAACCGCGGACGAAAAAGCAACCAATGCCAAGGCAACAACGGCTAAAGCAAAAAAGGAAGAAAGCAAAACTACAGCTGAAGCCAAAACCGGAAAAAAACTCGGCCTGAAAATTATTAAACAGGAAGAGAAACCTCCTGAAGCAGAAAAACCCAAAGCTCCCGTAAAAGAAAAACCCAAGGAACCAGCAGCGGAAATTAAAAAACCTGTAGCGGTAAAAGAACCTGCTCCCGCACCTGAACCTGCACCTGTCGAAGAAGACCAAGCCTTTGAGCTGGTAAAAATCAGCGAAAACATTCCCATTCGCGATCTGGCTGAAACCTTAAAGTCGACTCCCAATGAAATCATAAAAGAGTTAATGGTTTTCGGTGTTCTAGCAAACATCAACCAAACTCTTAACTTCGAACTTGCCAGCAAAGTAGCGGACAAAATGGGATTCGAAGTTGAACTCCATGTCGAAAAATCTGAACTCGACTTCGTAGAAGAAGAAGATGACCAAGCTAAAGATCATATAACCCGCGCCCCGATAGTTACAATTATGGGACACGTGGATCATGGTAAGACATCATTACTTGATGCTATACGCAAAACCGAAGTTACCAAAGTGGAAGCCGGAGGAATAACTCAGCACATAGGTGCATATCAGGCGCATGTAAAAGGTTCTGCGATAACTTTTTTGGATACTCCCGGACATGAAGCCTTTACAGCAATGCGTGCTCGCGGGGCACAGGTGACAGATATTGTTGTTTTGGTTGTTGCTGCAGATGATGGCATTAAACCTCAAACAAAAGAAGCGATTCATCATGCTGAGGCCGCTGGCGTACCCATCCTTGTAGCCATCAATAAAATTGACAAACCGGATGCCAAGCCCGATGAAGTAAAAAAACAATTGGCAGATCAAGGCCTTTTACCTGAAGACTGGGGTGGACAAACAATTTACATAGAAGTCTCTGCATTAGTTGGAACGGGCATTGATAACTTATTGGAAAACCTCATCCTGCAAGCCGAGATTATGGAGTTGAAAGCCAACCCCAAAGTGAGGGCAAAAGGAGTCATCATTGAGTCCAAACTGGACAAAGGCCGTGGCCCGGTTGCAACACTTATCGTTGAAACAGGCACACTGCATGTCGGTGAACCTTTTATCGTGGGTTGCCATTTTGGAAAAGTCCGCGCATTAATTGCAGACACAGGGAAAAAAATCAAAAAAGCTATTCCCTCTACACCGGTAGAAATTGTAGGCTTGCCTGACGTTCCACAACCTGGCGACCATTTCATGGTTGTTCAGGATGAAAGAAAAGCACGCCAACTAAGCAACTTGCGACTCCAACAACAGAGGGAAGTTCAGTTAGCCAAGTCAACCCGAATCACTATGGATGACTTGCATCAACAAATCGTTGAAGGACAGATAAAAGAATTAGACTTGATTGTAAAAGCAGATGTCCAAGGCTCTATCCATGCGGTTCAGGAAGCTTTCGGCAAACTGGGCGGCGATGAAGTACGAATAAAATGCATCCACGATGCCGTTGGCGGTATTACTGAGTCTGACGTATTACTCGCAACAGCATCGAACGCCATCATCATCGGATTTAATGTCCGCCCCACCGATCAGGCAACCAAGCTTGCTTTAAGAGAACAGGTGGATATTCGCATGTACAGCATCATTTATGACGCCATCAATGACATGAAGGCTGCGCTGGAAGGAATGCTGGCACCAAAATACAAAGAACGAATCGTCGGTCGAGCCGAAGTACGAGAGGTGTTTACCATCCCAAAAGTGGGCACGATTGCAGGATGTCATGTGTTATCTGGGAAAACTGAGCGTAATCTGGAAGCAAGACTGATTCGTGACAATGTAGTCGTCTATCAAGGTAAGATAGCATCCATCCGAAGATTCAAGGACGATGTAAAAGAAGTGGCTGCAGGCTACGAATGCGGAATCTCGATAGATAAATTTCAGGATATAAAACTGGGAGATGTTATTGAACCGTTTGTAATGGAAGAAATAACCTCCTGACCTGCATAAAATTGCAAAAGAAAGATGGTCATTGGCTGCTGTTCCATAAAGTTTTATTTGCACGGCAACAACTCGTTAAAGGGGAAAAGACGCGTTGTAAGGGCCATCAAAGACCGGTTAAAAAATAATTTCAATGTTTCAGTTGCCGAAGTGGGCGATCAGGATGTCTGGCAAAGCCTTCACATTGGTATCTCCGCAGTAGGTTCGGACAGACCCTATATCGATGGCCTGATGACTAAAGTCGTTGATGCGATTGATAGAATGAATCTTGCCGAAATAGTGGACTGCAAAACTGAAACATTAAACATGGGTTCTGGTAATTATTGAATCCTGAAAATTTTTGGAATTGAAAAACCATATTAGGTGTGGCGATGAGATTCAAACGTTCTCAAAGAATCCAGGAGCTGCTTCTTGAAGAAATTTCAAAACTGCTTCAGAGCGGATTAAAAGATCCACGAATCGGATTTACGACCCTCACCCGGGTCGAAGTTTCGGATAACCTCAAACACGCAAAAGATTTTGTCAGTGTGATGGGCTCTGAGAAGGAAAAAGCAGATACTTTGGAAGCGTTGACAAGCGCAAAAGGATTTATAAGAAATTCTTTGGGCAAAAACCTATATTTAAGATATTTGCCTGAACTGGAATTTAAAAAAGACGAAAATGCCGAACACGTTGAAAAAATCACAAGAATTCTCAGTGACTTGCATCCAGAATCGGATAGTGAACCTTTATAAGCCTAAAGGGCCTACCTCCTTTTCAATGGTGAGTCAGGTAAGAAAAATACTGGGCGTAAAAAAAGCCGGCCATATTGGCACCCTGGACCCTATGGCGGAGGGAATTCTCCCTATCTGCCTCGGTCAATCTACCCGGATTATTCAATTTCTGTCTCCCTTATCCAAGCATTATCAATGCACTATGACCCTTGGGTCGGCTACAGACACTCAAGACGCCACCGGTAAAGAAATATCTACGGGAGATGCATCCGGGATAACAAACGAGCAGATTGAAGAATTATTTCAGCGATTTACAGGGGAACAAAAACAAGTGCCACCGATGTATTCGGCCAAGAAAAGCAATGGAATTCCCCTTTACAAATTAGCCAGAAATGGTATTACTATCGAAAGAAAACCCGTTTCCGTGCATTTTTTCTCCATACAATTTGGCAGCAGGGAGGAAAATCGGGTAAAATTTGAAGTCCACTGTTCAGCGGGGACTTATATTCGCACCCTATGTCATGATATTGGGCAAGAGTTGGGGTGTGGAGCGCATATGTCTCATCTGGTTAGAAGTGGAGTCGGATTGTTTGATTTGGAATCATCAATCACCCTGGATGCGTTAAAAGAAAAAAGTGAGAATCAGCGTCTGGAAGATGTGCTTTTTTCAGTGGAAAAGGTTCTTGCCTTCCTGCCGGAACTTCGCATCAAAGATGAATTTGTCAAACCTATAGCCAACGGCATAGCTCTGCCCAAATCTTCATTTAAGTCTTTACCCCGTGAGTTCCAATCGGGAATGAGTCTGAGGGTTTCAAATGGCAGCGATGCAATATTGGCAATTGTCGAATCCTTGGTTAATCGGGATCAATTTGACAAAATGGATTCAAGTGAAATCGCGTTTAAATTAAAACGTGTTTTAGTTAACTAATATTGAATGAAATGGAAAAAGATTGGAATGTTTTCGCAGGAATGCCCCAGCAACAAAAATCGGGGCCTTTCTGCGAAAACATTCTCCAATCGCTTTTCTAAATTTAACGAGTTGGAGAAATAATCATGGCACTCAATGCTGAGCAAAAATTACCTATCATCACAGACAACAAGCTTCATGAAAAAGACACAGGGTCTTCCGAGGTGCAGATC
>JABJCF010000515.1 GCA_018665625.1 Nitrospina sp.
AGGTTTGAATGCATAAGCAAGGCGTAGGGGATTTCCCCTTTTACTGTGGCATCAACTCGCTGTCTGAATTGGCAACCAAAGATGACAGATGCGTGGTATTAAATATTCTGGGCAAAGAGAGTTCAGGTGTTACCCCGATCAGTAATGACTATTCGGGTGGTAACATTGTATTCGGTACCGGTCCGGGAAAATCAGGCAAAAGCCTGGCAACGAAGAACGGGAAAATTCCGGTTTATAACTCTATTAAAGAAGGCATGGCAGCGGGACATAAATTCAATACCGTTGTAATTTATCTTCCCCCTTCAGGTGTAAAGGATGGACTCGCAGAAGCTGTTCGCGACAACCCGGATCTCACCAAAGCCATTATCCTGACTGAAAAAGTTTCGGTTAAAGATTCTCGAGTCATGCGAGCAATTTGTCAGGCGAACGGAGTTGATCTGTTTGGCGGCAACTGTCTTGGACTGGCCGATGCCTGGAATCATGTACGGCTAGGTGGGGCTCTTGGTGGTAACGCACCTGAAGAGTCTCTGATTAAAGGTTCTGTTGCTCTATTTTCCAATTCGGGTAACTTCACCACGACCATTGCTGTTTATCTTTCCACAGCAGGATGGGGAACAACGACTTCAGTATCCAGCGGTAAAGATGTCTACATTCAATACGGCGCGAAAGAGTTTCTCTATGCTTTCGACAATGACGATCGTTCTGAAGCTGCAGTTTTATACAGTGAGCCGGGTGGATACTATGAACAAGGGTTGAAGTCTGACAAGCCTATCGTTGCTTGTGTGGTCGGACGTTGGAAAGCACGGCTGACTAAAGCCTGTGGTCATGCAGGGTCATTGTCCGGTGCCGGGGATGACGCACTCGCCAAAGAGCAATGGTTCATGGACTATTTCGGGGTTGATGGAGTTTACACTCCAGAAAACCCGATTTGTTCGAAAAAAGGTGCTTTGGTTACCAACATTGCACATATCCCAGAAGCCTTGACCAAGGTCATGGAACTCAATGGTAAGAAACCGGATTTTGATCCGCGCGGCAGTCTCGATTTGAAACCTTGGTTTGGTAACAACCAGGGCTTAACTTTGCCGTCGGAATTAGATGTCCCTGTAGTCGAAGCATCTGCTCCTTACAATGAACAGATTGAAGCTCTCGATAAAATGGTGGGGGCGCAACATCGACGCGAAACTTTGAAAGATGCCAGCGGGGCTTCAATGATGGATCCAAAAACCCAGGTATCAAAAATTCATAACACCTCTATTCTCGATGCTTCGATGAAATCCTTTGAGGCCAATCTGGTTTTCGCGTTGACGCGGCAATACACTTGTGAGTATGGAGAAAAGATCGCTAACATCGTCTTGAATATGTACGTTAATCAGCATAATCAACCCACGATGGCAGCGGCACAAGCGTCTCGTGAAAACGGCAACTCACCTAATACCGTTGTATCTTCCGCAGTAGCTATTGTCGGAAAGAAAATGGTGCAAAAGGCTATGGACGCTTCCAGCGCACTTTTGGAGTTGTTCCAGTTCACAAAACTTGGTGGCCCCAAAGAGACGTTTGATTATGCTGCACAGTTAAAAGAAGCTGAAAAATATAAAGACGCTCTGCTTGCCGACGGCGAAGATCATTGCGCTACAAAACTGGCGGATTGTCTTAATAAAGCTGGCGACTCTGTGTTCATCAAATTCGTGCAGGACTTTGCCGCAGCCAATGGCGGAAAACTTTCGACCGATGCATTGTTTGGCGCGGTATGGGTCACTCTCGGGTGGGAAGCTTTGAGAGGTAAAAAGATTTCCAAAACAACGCTCACTCGGTTGCCCTGGTACTCACGTATTTATAGCACCATCGTGGGTGTTTCTGCTCCGGCTTCCCGTCATACAGAAGACGCCGTTGCGGGAGTCAAACTCGAGGAGTTGATTCCCAATTACAGTTTTACCAAAACGGCGTTTGTTACCTTGCTGGGCCGACAGCCTTCTGAGTCTGAACTATATGAATTCCAGGTTCTGTTAGGACTCATCATCACCAATGGCCCAGGCACTATTTCTGCTCAAGGTTGCAAAGGTGCAGTCAGTGCAGATGGTCCTGAGCAGCCTCAGCGAGTTCAGGTAAACAAAGGCTTTATCGGATTTCTCACTCATACCGGATTCGCTCATGGTGGAAACGGCTTTGAAGCGGCAGCATTCCTAATGGAAAACTTCAAGGGTAAAGGATTAAAAAATCCTGCTGATTCAAATCACGGTCTTGACCTTGATGCGATGGCTCTGAAGGTTGCGAACGAATATTCCGACTATAAAAAGAAACAAAAAGCAGTTGGCAATCTCGATTACGCCAAGCTACCTTGTGTGAATCATCCTATATTCAAGGGTAAAGATATCAATTACGATCCACGCGAAGTGTTCGTCAATGACTTGTTCAAGGGAAAAGGGATCAATAACGTATTCCTCGACTTTTATCATAGTCTTGTTAATGCACTATTCAAGGCAAAGGTAAGTAAGAACGTTTATTGCGTGAACATCGACGCGGTGATCGCCGTTATCCTTCTTAAAATTGTCTGGGCAGATTTTAGCGAAGGCAAGCTTAAGGAAGAGGATATCGAATCTGCCAGCTTCGCGACCTTCTTGTTCGGTCGAATGATTGGTTGTGCAGCGGAAATTGATGACCACACTTCACGTGGTAAAAATATGGATACTCGAACTCCTGCGAGTAAGTGTTCTTATGTGGGTTAGTTCGTTTTCTCAGTCCTAATTAAAAACCCCCTCCGTTATCGGGAGGGGTTTTTTTTTGGCATTTGTACTTTTACAGTAGAATTAACTGCTATTCAAATAGCTTTATTGTAGAAAGGTATTTATGGGTAAAGGTGAGGACAAAAGAACTTTTCCGCGTTCGTTGATCGATATGAAGGTTGAGATTCGAACAGAAAGCCATATTTTTCCCGCAAAAATTATAGACCTGACAGTTGAAGCGATTTCTTTGGAGGCAGACAAATCTTTTGAGATCGATCAATCTGTTTCGGTAGTTTTTGAAACCAGTGCTGACCTGTCGAAAAACCAATTGCAGGGTGAGGTGACTCGATGTGAACGGTTGGATTCGGGAGCATATATGACCGTGGCCAGGTTAGTCGATGTCAACGACGAGTTTCTTATGGATGCTCTGGCTCTGGTGCATGGGAGTGGGCCCAAGCAAGACCGACGGAGTTCCACTTATAACAGAGATGATGATGGAAGATAAAGCCCTTTTAGATCAAATAGGCGGAAGGCCTGTGTTGGAAAAGGTTCATAAGGTTTTTTACGATAAAATTTACGAGCACCCGTGGCTGAAAAAATATTTTTTGCATATTGAACAAAAACTAATTGAAAATCAGCAGACAGACTTTATGGTCTCGAATATGGGCGGTGGAAAAATTTATTCAGGTGCTTTGCCGAAAAATGGCCATAAACATATGTTCATCACCGAAGAGTTATTTGAAGTGCGTGCCAAACTTTTGGAAGATAGCCTTAAGGAATGCAATGTCTCCGATGAACATATTTCGCGTTGGTTACGAATCGATGGCGCATTTAAAAAATCGCTGGTCAAAGTCAGCCCTGCAGATTGCGAAAAAAGATTTTTTACCGATGATATTCTAAACTTTCCTAAACCTAATTAGGCCTTGGGTTCTTGACCCAAATTCGACGGGAAAATTTGCAAACAGTAAAAAGCTTACGGGAGTAGTTTGTGCAAGCTCAGGAAGGGGTGTTGAAACCCCCATATCAATATTCATTGGTTCAAAAATATATTTTCGACGATCTGCCTTTGATTGCAATGAATGTGGCGCGCATCGGCGCTCAAACCCCCGGGATGGCCTACGAAATTGCCGATGGCGAGAAGCATTTTGCGACTATTGGATTCGGTCCTATGAACTGGTTGCTCATCACTCCGGATATTCCAGCTCCAGGTGGGTTTCGAGCTTTTGATGAAATGGATGTGGGGGATGAGGAAATACCAGAGTCTGAAGGCGACTTGCTATTATATTTTTCTTCTGGCTTTCCAAAGTTGAACCGAGAGTTAGCCAATCAAGTGGGCGAACTGTTCGGTAAAGACGGCGAGTTGATAGAAGAAGTCGAAGTAGAGGGCGGGGCGCATTCCAATGTTTCAGAGGTGAAGGAACAGGTTCTGATCGAACACCCCAACTACCTCGATCAGGCGAAAAGTAGTTTTCTTAGTACACATCGATTTTTGACAAACGATAACTCCGAAACTAGTTTGCCGCAACACCGTTACAGTTATAAAGACGGAACCGGGCAATACATCCTGACCTTCGATAAAAATCCTTCTAATCTGGAAGAGCATAGTGAATCCCTAACCCAACCTGCAAAAACCCGTGGGCTGTTCTTCATTCCTTCGCTCGACCTGTTGACCAGCTTGCGAATGGGGGGCATCCGCATGGGTTCCCTGGCCATCAACGCTAAATGGAAAGGTCACTAGCACCAGCCTGAGGCTGGGCGCAAAAGGTCAGCGGCCGTTGGAGGAACTAATCCAGTCCGGTATGTGAACAGGAAAGTTTTTCTTTCTTTTTCAGTTTCCGCTCGGTACAATTTCTCATCTTTTTAAAATACTAATTTTAATTCTGGGAGTTAAATTCCATGAAAAAAATATTCGCATTAAGCGCAATTGCTTTTTTTAGTTTGGTTGTTTTGGCAAATGCAGGGATTAAAACAGAAGAGATTCAATACAGTCATAACGGCACAAAATTGACCGGTTATCTGGCGTTTGACGATTCCAAGTCTGGCAAACGTCCGGGTGTGCTGGTGGTGCATGAGTGGTGGGGGCATAATGACCATGCCCGCAATCGTGCTAAAATGCTGGCCAAAGCGGGGTACACTGCATTAGCGTTGGACATGTATGGTAGTGGAAAACTGGCGAATCACCCCAAAAAAGCCGGAGAATTCATGACCGCTGCCTTTAAAAACTGGGCAGACTCTCAGGCACGATATAACAAAGCACTGGAAGTATTAAAAGGACATAAAACGGTCGATGCCAGCCGCATCGGTTCTATCGGATTTTGTTTTGGCGGCGCGGTCTCAATCAAAATGGCAAGAGGCGGTGCAGATTTAAAAGGGATAGTCGCGTTTCACAGTGCTTTGCCTACCGAACCTGCAATTACCAAGAACTCGATGAAATCAGCCGTCCTGATTATTAATGGATCAGAAGATGGTTTTTTGAAACCCGAATCCGTGGCTTCTTTCTCACAAGATATGTTTAAAGCCAATGTCGACTTCACTTATATGAACTTGAAGGGGGCCAAGCATAGCTTTACCAATCCCCAAGCCGATGAGTTCAGCAAGAAGTTCAATATCGCGGCTCTGGAATACAACAAAAAAGCCGACGAGCAGGCTTGGTCAGAAATGCTAAAATTTTTTCAGCGTATTTTTTAATTAGGTTCTCTGACAATTCAATAAACTTATCCTGTGGTACGAGTGCTTTAATAATTAAAGCTTGATCTTTTCGATCAGCCTAAGCAAAAAATCAGTTGAAAATTCGGCAAAATGACGATGACCCGTTTCGCTAAAATGGCCATCGCGGGGAATGAAGTTTTCTGTTAAAAATTCATCATCGATTTTCATAAACAGGTCAAAAGCGTTAAAA
>JABJCF010000622.1 GCA_018665625.1 Nitrospina sp.
ATGAATTACTATTTACTTTAAGGCCGGAGAATGCTAAAAAATTAGTAAGCCGATTCTTTAAAAGAGGTATGCCTTTGGCAGAAATTGGAGAGATAACTTCCCAAGCGGGAAAGATTCTCTTAGAAACAGATAATGGCAAGATTGAAAACGGATCTTGCTTCAAAGGTTATAACCATTTTTAAATTTTATTATCTGGGAATTTTAAAAATTTTCTTTCCAATCGCTCATTGAGTATTAGAAAGAGACAGCAATAAAAATCTTCAGAAAAAGTTTTGGACGAACCCGACTCGACATTCATACGACTTATTATTAGCGCAGTTCTTCTTGGATTTTCCGGTTTCTTTTCCGCTTGCGAAGCGGCTTTTTTCTCGCTAAATCCCCTTCAGTTAGAAACGCTTAAGGAAAAAGGAAAAACTGGAAAACTAGTCTATTCTCTTCTACAAGAGCCCAGACGGCTTCTTGTTTCTATTTATATTGGAAACGAAGTCGTCAACGTCGCTATTTCTGCAATTGCGACTTCTATCGCTTACCAAACATTTGGTACCATTGGCGTTAGTTTAGCCATTGGAGGAGCTACCTTTCTACTGCTCTTGTTTGGCGAAATCATACCTAAAACATTATCAATGCATTTTGCGGAATCCTACGTGCTTTTTGCCGCGCGTCCCCTTAAATTGTTTTTTATTTTGGTTCAGCCTCTTCAAAAATTCCTGGTTCTATTTTCTGAATTTATGATGAAAATGTGTGGGTGGGTAGAAAAAGACAAAGCTCGTCATAAAATCTCTGACGAAGAGATCAAAGTCATGGTGGATATCGGCGAAGAAGCTGGTGGATTGGAAGCCGAAGAAAGTCGAATGATTCAAAACGTCATTAATTTTGGCGAAACTATCGCCGAAGAAATAATGACTCCCAAAATTGAGATGTTTACGCTGAAGGGAAGCGAAACACTGGAAGAAGCTCTACCAAAAATTATTAAAAACTTCTACTCAAGAGTCCCCGTTTACGAAGAAGAAGGCGAAGAAATCGCCGGTATCCTATTTACAAAAGAAATCAATAGACTAAAAAGCTCTCAAACGGAAAACGCCAAACTTAAAAACTGCCTGCATCCGCCACATTTCGTTCCCCAATCAAAAAACATTAAAGAATTGCTGCAAGAATTTAAAAAACTGAAAAAACACATGGCTATTGTGTTAGACGAGTTTGGAAGTGTCTGCGGATTAATTACGTTAGAAGATATTTTAGAGCAGTTGGTTGGGGATATTGATAGCGAAATGAGGAAAGACGAAAGTTCCTATGTCAAACTTAACCATAACCAATACGAAGTTGCCGCAGCTCTTTCCCTTAATGAATGCAACGAAATCTTTCAAAGCCAATTACCCGATCAAAAGTTCGACACGATTGGAGGCATGGTATTTGGATTATTTGGGAGAGTGCCGAGGTCTGGCGAGTCGGTTAAATTTGAGAATTTCAAATTTATCATCCAAAAGATGAAGGGATCGCGGATTTTACAGCTAAACGTTACGATCATGGAACAAGAAAACAAAAACGACGACGATAATCAGGTCGCCGATGAAAAGGTAGCTTAATGGACTTATCTTCGCTATTAATTTTAGTTAGTCTCTTTATAGCTTTGGAAGCCTTCTTTTCGGGTTCGGAAATCGCTCTTATTTCCTCAAACTGGATTAAGATTCAAAACTTAGCCAATAAGGGGGATAAAGCCTCAAAATCTGTCACCGAATTACTCCGCTCTCCAGACCGCCTATTCACCACCACTTCTTTGGGAACTAATTTAGCGGTTGTTTCCAGCGCTTCTTTAGTAACTGCTTTTATGGTGGACCGATTTGGCAACAGGGGGGATTTATGGGCAACTTTAATTCTGTCGCCTATTATTCTTGTATTGGGAGAAATTATCCCTAAAATCGCTTGTCAGAACTCTCCAGACTCTTTCATTTTAACCTTCATTCGTCCTTTAAAGTTCTTTTACAAAATCTTTTCTCCAATTGTCTGGTTTTTTACTTTTTTCTCCAATATTTTATTTAAAAAGATAATGAAATTGCCAGAAGGACCGGCACTTGCGGCAAATAGAGAACAAATTCAAAAAATAGTGGAACCTGATAGTCCAACCGATCTGGACCTGACGGAAAAAAAGCTAATTCATCGGATTTTTAATTTCGGAGAAATTACGGTCGAACAATG
>JABJCF010000516.1 GCA_018665625.1 Nitrospina sp.
GGAAAACTGCTACGCAGTTTACACACAGGGCCAACAGGCACTACTGCTACAAAGATCATGATCTAATAACCTATATTTTTTAACCCGAGTGGTACACTTTTACTCCGCCACACTGGTACGAATTTACTCTGCCCTTGACAACTTACCCCATTCCCTTTTTAGAGGGAATATGGAACCCAGGAAAAAGGAAATATTATTTAGTTTCGGCTGGTTTTGAAGGGGTTAAGACTATGAGGGTGATTAATATAGAGGACCCTGATCGAATCTCTGTGTTATTACCAAAGCCGGGGGTTATTCCAAAATATTCGAGCAAGGCCAAAGAGGAAAACTCAGAATTACTTCGGAATATTCGTATGCCTCAAAAGGAGATAATTTGCTCTCGTGCGGGGGATGCAATTGAAGCTTGGATGAAATTAGAAAAAGCCTCTTTGGAAAAACCTCAATCTGAGAATACATACTACTTGTGTTCTGGTACGAAACCGCATTCCTTGGCTTTGGGTCTGCGAGCACTTTGTTTAGGTTTTCCAACGGTGCTATATAACGTTCCAGAAAAACATAGAGTTATTGATGTAGAGCCTTCTGGAGCTTTCTGGCTGTACTCAATCAAGGATTTATCCGCCCTAACCTAAATTATTATGGCTACAGACATGGATAATTTGAAAGTTTTCAGGGGGAATCCATTTTTAAAATGGCCGGGCGGAAAAAGATGGTTGGCAAGTCATTTAATTCCGCTTATATCAAAAAACTTATCTGGTAGATACTTCGAGCCATTTTTGGGAGGAGGTGCAATATTTTTTCGCTTGTTTCCTAAAAAAGCGATTCTTTCAGATATTAATACAGATCTAATAAATACATATATTCAAGTTAGAGATAATCCCGATTTACTTATCGAAAAATTGAAGCGCAAGAGAATCACTGAAAATAATTATTACCGAATTAGATCGCAGGAACTTGTTTGCCCAATTGAGAAGGCAATTCGATTATTATTTTTGAATAGGACTGCTTTTGGAGGGATATACCGAGAAAATAGGGAGGGGAGGTTTAATGTTCCCTATGGCGGCGGAAGGAGGACTCCTAATATTCTATGGGAACAGGGTCTTATAAAAGAAGCATCAAGGGTTTTACAAAAAAAGAAGCTTCTGGTTTCTGATTTTGAGGGGATAATAGAAAAAGCAAAAAAGGGGGATGTTGTCTATTGTGATCCGACCTATACAGTTACTCACAATAATAATGGTTTTGTTCGATACAATGAGCGTAATTTTTCTTGGAAAGATCAAGAGCGTTTAGCATTTGCCTCTGAAAGAGCTTGGAAAAGAGGCGCAGTGGTAATTGTTAGCAACGCCCACCATGACTCAGTAAGAAAACTATACCCCAATGCGAAAAAGAAAAAAGTTGAAAGAGCTTCCTGTGTGAGTAGAAAAGTTGAAGCCAGAAAAATGATTTTTGAGGATTTATTTTTATTTTTTTAGATTAGGTATTTAATGGAAGAAAGTGTCGTATATGGTATTCCGCAAATAGCTTTTGTTGTTGGTTTTGTAATAAAGACTTTGCTTGATTTGGAATTGTCAGAAAAATTAATTAAACACCTTTAAAGAGGGGCTAACCGTTACTACCCCTAGCCGGGGCATGAGTTTTAGGATTGGAGTTATCGCATCCACTGTTGGCTTTTTTTATTTCCCGCCAAACTTTTTTGTATAGTAACCGACAAAATCTTTTATGGAGAGAATCCCCATTACCATATCGTCTTCAGTAACAGCGATGTGTCGAATATTATGTGTTCCCATTTTTAAGAAAGCGCTCATCATTGAACTGCTGCTTTCAATACTAACGATGGGTTTTGCCATTATAAATTTCACCTTGGTTTCTTTAGGATTTAATTCTTCGGCAACCACTTTTCGGGAAAGATCAGTCTCTGTTATGATTCCTAAATTTTGACCGCCACCTGCAACAATCAATGCCCCTAGTTTTTTGTCACGCATCTTTTGCGCAGCTTCCACTACGGTGGCTTCAGGGAGAATATTTAAATTGGACTCATCCATAAAAACAACATTGTCTTTTACCAGATCCATCTTCTCTCCTTTTTATTTTCCAATTCCTGATATTCTCTATCTTGTCTTTCTTTGCCGCTTGAAATAGAATATTTTACTCTAAGTTTATTATTTCTTAATTCTAAAAATATATTATGTCCGTCACAATTTTTCATAACCCAAAATGTAGTAAATCTCGCCAGACTCTGGACTTACTTGAACAACAGGGAACAACACCCGAAATCATCGAGTATCTAAAGAATCCCCCTGGCGAAGAACAGTTGCAAGAAATCCTTTCCTTACTTGGAATGCGGCCTCGCGATCTAATGCGTAAGAAAGAGGAAGTATATACCAGACTGGGTCTGGATAACCCGGATTTATCAGATATGGATTTGATTGGCTTTATGGTCAAGAATCCGATTTTGATCGAAAGGCCCATTGTGTTTGCGCATGGTAAGGCCGCACTGGGGCGACCGCCGGAACAGGTATTAAAAATTCTTGAATAAATAAAGCTGTGGCCTATGGGTTTTTCTGGAAGGGATAGAAATTAGTAGCGGGACGCCCGCTGTTTTTTTTAGCCTTTTCTTTTGGCTACTTCGGCTGCATACGCTTTGGCTCTTTTCAACATCGCTGCTCTTTCATCAGAGCTGAAATCTTTTCGTGGTGTAGGACCAGGAACATTATTTCCGGATGGAGCCGGTTTGGCTGCTGGGGTAGCCGTTGCAGTAGTTTCTTCGGCTGCGGGTGACTCTTGGCTAGCAGTTTCTTCAACGGTGTCTGGTTCATTGGCCGCTATTTCTTCTGCCTGGGCTGCTTTGGCCTCTGCTTCTTGTCGGGCTTTTTCATCCGCAATCGCTTTTTCAGCTTCGTCGATGATTCTTTGTTTTTCGAGTTCCTCATCAATCAGGGCTTGTTTAGCTTCTTGAATTTCCAGCGCACGAAGATAACGATCTTCATTATTTGACATGCTGGTTTTCGAGCCATGGTTGGAACGAATATTTGAGTTAAAATGGAAATTATTTTTTCCTGCCTCACCCATTGCAGATTCTCCTGTTTAAATATAACCGACCCTTTTTATTTCCCTATCATATAAGAAACTCTTAAAAAGGTCATGTTTTTCTAATGATGATTTGGCGGCGGCGGGTGAAACTATTGCGGCGAAAATGTCCAAATTTTTAAGCCAAACCTTATCTGTCGCATTGAAATGACTGACATTACATTAAAATAACTTAATGCACCGTTAACAATAAATTAATCCAAAATCTATATTCTGGGACTATAAAAAATCTTAAAAAAGAGGTGAGCTTATGTTTTATGAAGTCCGCGTCCTGGATGCAAAAAATAAAGTAAAAAAGACAATTACCAGCCAACAACTGAGCCGAAATTATTGGGATAAATTTGAAACTCCTTTCAATGCTTCCGTAGGGGCTCCCAAAAAAGGCAAAAAGAAGTCACCTGCAAGAAATAATTAATATGCAATCCTTTGCAGAGACAGTTTGTAAGAGGGAGAGAGTCCATCAATTCCTTATCTCAGTGATCAAGATAAATTGAGAACCAGAGTCGAAGGGCTCCCTCCTCATTCTTTCCCAAATGACCTTACATATAAAATAACGTGCCAGGCTTCATCCTCAGATAGGACTTGAGGGATAAATGAAACCATTGCTGTTCCGGGGCTTCCATTTTTTAATATCCATAAGAGTTCCCCATCCATCCGAGCCGCTTGCCAATCTTTATCCGTGAAATTTCGGGGAAGTTTCCCGACTAGTCCCGGGATATCCCCCAGTCCTTTACCGTCTTTTCCATGACAAGTCATACAATAGGCCTTCCCATGGAAAAACGTTTTGCCTTTTTGAATGTTTTCCGGTGTTGAAGGAAACGGATTCTTCCAGGACCTGGCTTCCTCTATTTGAGTAGGAGGTACACGAGGTTTCAGAACTTCAGGGTCAGCCGCTTCACTTCCAATAGGAAAGAGTCCCATACACAATACGTAAAAAACCCATAACCTGATTTTGTTGCCCCTCATAAAGGTGCTCCTAGATATCAAAGCGCAAATAAAGAACACAGGGAGGGCGAATAAACACCCTCCCCTGTTTACTATTTTGTTCTAAAAACGTGACCCAGTGAGGTGGGTATAGTCACTGTCCCATCGGGGATTACTTGATTTTTTCCCCATAGATGAAAGATCA
>JABJCF010000517.1 GCA_018665625.1 Nitrospina sp.
CGGACTTTCCGAAACGGGATGATAAAAAATTCCTGCATCACTCTATGGTCTATGATTCGTCGGATGGGTTTGTCATAAAAACTAAACCCGTAGTTATTACTAAATATCCAGTCACTGAGAGAACTTATTGATGGCAACATTTAGAATCAAACGGTTCAATCCAGAAAAACAACCCGAACCTTACTTCGAAGAGTTTGAGTTGGATATTCCTGATGGCGCTACACTTCTGGATTGCATGAATGAGATCAAATGGACTCTCGATGGCAGCCTTTCTTATCGCATGTCTTGTCGCAGTGCAATTTGTGGGTCTTGCGCAGTCAAGGCAAACGGTCACGCTATACTGGCCTGCCAACGTCAGGGCGAACACCTGTTAGATAATGACGACACCATTACCCTGGAACCTTTGGGGAACATGAAGCCCATTAAAGATCTGGCAGTCGACTTCACACCATTCTGGGACAAAATCAATAAAGTAAAACCGTATCTGGAACCGAAAGACGAACCGCCAGCAAAAGAAAGACATCAGTCGCCGGAAGAGTTTCTTCTCATCGATGACTCCAGCACCTGCATCATGTGCGGAGCCTGTTATTCGGATTGTAATACTCTAGAGGTTGATGATGATTTTCTCGGGCCTGCAGCTCTTGCAAAAGCGCAACGCTTCGTGGGCGATTCCCGCGACTCGAAAACATTGCAACGCGTGCAGGACTTAAGCGAGCCTGGTGGAATTTGGGATTGCACCCATTGCGGCGAATGTGTGGAGCGATGTCCAAAGCCCGCACGTCCTTTCGATCGCATTAAAGAAATTATGACCGTGGCATTGGAAAAAGGAGTGCACAATAATAATGGCGCGCGCCATGCTCTTTCTTTCACCAATTCAGTTAAAAGAAGTGGCAACCTGAACGAAAACAGAATTCCAGTCGAGTCGATGGGTTTTTTCAATATCCCGGGACTGCTCAGCCTGATTCCGATCGGACTCAGAATGCTACTTAAAGGAAAAGTTCCACCGATCATTCATCATTCGATTGAAGAAGTCGATGACGTAAAACGTATTTTTAAGGAGTTGGATCAATGAAGTTCGCCCTTTTTACAGGATGCGTCGCCAAAGGGGCGACTCGAGAGTTGATGCTCTCCACCACCAAAGCCGCCGAAGGTCTGGGTTTTGAGTTTATCGAAATGAAAAGTGCGTCCTGCTGTGGTGCAGGTGTTGTTTCAGAGAAAAGTCCGTTACTTGCCGATGCCTTGAACGCGCGTTCCTTTTCGATTGCCGAAAAGCAGGGACTCGACATAGTCACCATCTGTTCCACTTGTCAGGGAACATTGAAGAAAACCGAAGCACATTTGAACGAAGATAAAGAATACAAAGAAAAAGTAAACGACATCCTCGAAGAGGGTGGACATCAATACAACGGTAAGACACGCATCAAACACTTTGCCAATATTCTCGCTACGGAAGAAGGCATGGCACGGTTGAAATCAAGAATTAAACGTCCTTTGACCGGACTTAAAGTCGCAGCGTTTTACGGTTGTTATGTTTTGCGTCCGTCCGAAAGGTCAGACATTGAGAATCCGGATAATCCAACAGAAATGGAAGATATCTTCGCGGCATTGGGTGCGACACCAGTTTACTATCCGAGTCGCGTTAAATGTTGTGGTTTCCCCATTGTGATGATGAACAAAGACGCATCCCTCGGTATGTCAGGCAATGCTTTGCAAGATGCGATCGAGAACGGTGCTGATGTTGTCGCTACCGGATGTCCTCTTTGTCACTTGAGCCTCGATTCCTATCAACCCGAAATAGAATTATTACAAAAGAAAAACCAGTCCATTCCTATCCTGCATCTGCCGCAACTCGTTGCTCTGGCCTTAGGCTACACACCAACCCAATTGGGAATGGATAGTCATATCGTTTCTACTCTCAAAATCAACCAAATACTTTCAGGTTCCTCGTCCTCTCACTAGAGTGAGAGTCAGAGGGGATGCCTCGCTTGTGCAATAAGAGGTAAAGCGTTAAGATCAACTCGTTAATTTTTGATAGCGAGTCTCTCTTGATCGAAAACCATTTCAAAAAACAAATTATTGTTTTACTGCTAGGCCTTGCAGCTTTCTGTGGCATTTTACTGATGCCGCTTCCCGAGGGTATGACGGAAAGTGCGCAGCGCATGTTCGCCGTGGTTGCATTGATGTCCATATGGTGGGTCGGTGAAGGCACTTCACTAGCCGTGACGGCGATGCTGCCACTAGTGCTATTCCCGCTGCTCGGTATCATGCCGAGTAAACAGGTCGCTCCTAATTACGCCAACCATCTTATCTTTTTGTTCCTTGGCGGATTCATGATCGCCCTTGCCATGGAGAAATGGAATTTTCATAAACGACTGGCTTTATGGATCATCAACGCGATGGGGACCGATCCCAAACGCATTGTGCTCGGATTCATGATTGCTACTGCATTTTTATCGATGTGGATTTCAAACACGGCGTCAACCATGATGATGCTACCGGTAGCTATGGCGGTGGTGAGGCAAATTGCTTTAGACTCTTCTTTAAATGGCGAACGAAACGCGGAATCACAAAAGCAAATTGAAAGTGGGTTGGGGCTCGTCTTAATGTTGGGTCTGGCTTACTCCGCCAGCATCGGCGGTGTGGGAACTCCTATAGGAACGCCACCGAATATTGTGTTTGCTGGTTTTTATAAAAAGCTTTTCCCGGAAAACCCTGAAATCAGTTTTTTTAAGTGGATGACAATGGCATTGCCCATCGTTCTGGTTTTTATTCCCATCACATGGGTGTACCTTTGCCGTTTTGTTTCACCTTTTCCAATGTCCCAGATTGAAGGTGGGGAAAGTGGAATCATTCAGCAAGAGCTTGATGAAATGGGTTCCATGAGCCGGGCCGAAAAAATTGTAGCTGCTGTTTTTTGTTTCACGGCTTTTCTATGGATTTTCCGACAGCCCATTGTAGTTGGTGATTTTATTCTCCCCGGTTGGTCTAACCTCTTCGAAAACCCTAAATACCTGCACGATTCTACCGTGGCAATGGCAATGGGTCTGCTGTTATTGGTGATGCCGGTCAATGGTGTTAAAGGTCTCACCTTGAATGAAAAAACCGAATGGTTTGCGTTGGACTGGAAAACAGTGCAATCAAAAACCCCCTGGGGAATATTGATTCTCTTTGGCGGCGGTTTTGCTCTGGCGGCTGGATTCGGAGTGAGCGGACTCGACAAATGGATCGGATCAAAGTTAACCGGTGTTTCTGATTGGCCTTTGTGGTTGACAGTGCTTGTCATTTGTCTTGCTGTGACTTTTTTAACCGAGTTGACTTCAAACACAGCAACTACAACGATGATTCTTCCTATTCTTGGAATGGCGGCGGTTGCTGCAACGATTCATCCCTTGTTTTTCATGGTTCCTGCAACGCTTGCAGCATCGTTTGCTTTTATGTTGCCAGTGGCGACGCCTCCGAACGCCATTGTCTTTGGCAGCGGTTGGGTGAGTATCCCTAAAATGTCACGAGCAGGTTTGATACTAAACTTGATTGGAGCGGGTATTGTGACTACGGCTGTTTTAGTTCTGGTGAAGGTGTTATTTCTTTAAGCTGCGGGGCTTTCCCTGCGCCATCTTAGAATTGGATTGCGTGCCGCTCTTGCTTCATCGGGACGCGATACTTTTGGCAGGCGTGGAGCATCGTGAAAACTTTCAGGATCTTCATGTCCTTTTTGGGCAATTGACTTCATCGCTTCGATAAACATGTCGAGTGTTTCTTTCGATTCTGTTTCTGTTGGCTCGATCATCAGCGCGCCTTTTACAATTAGCGGGAAGTAAACCGTCGGTGGATGAAACCCATGATCGATGAGCTCTTTGGCAAAGTCCATTGTGGTGATGCCTTGACCTTTATCGTTGAACACGCATTCGTGAAGACTTTGGCCTGTGAATGGCAGGTGGAACGTGTCCTTTAATTTAGCGCGGATGTAGTTTGCGTTTAATACGGCTGATTGTGCTGCCTCAAGAATGCCTTCGGGTCCGAGTGTGCGGATGTAGACATAGGCTCTCAGCAACATTCCGAAGTTGCCATTGAACACTTTTAGTTTGCCGATGCTTTCAGGCCGGTCGTAGTTTAAAAAATATTTGTTGCCCTTTTTTTCAACTACTGGTTTGGGTAGATAAGGTTCGAGAATATTTTTTATGCAGACAGGACCTGCCCCCGGTCCACCACCTCCATGCGGAGTCGAAAAGGTTTTGTGCAGGTTGATGTGTAATACGTCTATCCCCATCTCTCCCATTTTGACAATTCCCATAACTGCATTGAGGTTTGCACCATCGCAATACACCAGTCCACCTTTGCTATGAACAATCTCGGTAATTTTTAAAATATCTTTCTCAAACATACCGAGGGTATTCGGGTTGGTCAGCATAATGGCGGCAGTTTCTTCATCCATAACCGCTTCCAGTTTTTCTATGTCGATCAGGCCTTCAGCGTTGGAAGGTATCTGAACGGATTTATAGCCACAAAGAGTCGCACTGGCAGGGTTGGTCCCGTGTGCTGAATCAGGTAGCAAAACTTTTTTCCGAGGATTTCCTTTTGCCGTATGGTAGGCCTGAATCATTAGCATACCGGCAAATTCGCCTTGTGCCCCGGCAGCGGGTTGCAGGCTGACATGGTCCATGCCGCTTATTTCTTTCAGGCATTCTTGCAATTCAAACATCAGCTGCAGGCTTCCCTGGGAGTTTTCATCTGCTGAAATCGGGTGGTGTGCTGCAAAGCCGGGCAGGCGTGCCAGAGTTTCATTTATTTTTGGGTTGTACTTCATGGTGCATGATCCCAATGGATAAAAATTGGTGTCGATGCTGAAGTTCCATTGCGATAGCCTTGTATAGTGGCGGACAACATCCAGTTCGGTCAACTCTGGAAGTTCTTCAATAGGCTCGCGAATTTCATCGGCAGGTAACAAGGTTTCCAGTTCAATCTCCGGCACATCGCAGGAGGGGAGGGAATAGGCCTTTCTGCCTGGTGACCCTAATTCAAATACGACCGGTTCCTCAAAAATTAAACCAGCTGTTGCGATGCCTGGATTCTTCGGAGTTTTATTTTGTTCGCTATTCATGGCATTTAGTTTTTTAGGATTTTCTGAAGAGTGTCTATTGCGGTTTCTGGCGTTAGAGTTTTTTTGTGTCGGTCATCGAGAACAACACTGGCTGGATGCCTGGGGCCCCATCTCTCAATTTCTCCGTGTTTAAAAATAACGCAAGCGGGTTTTTCTACAGCTGAGGCAAGATGCATGATGCCCGTGTGGTTGCAAAAAAGAAGATCGCATTGTTGTATCAAAAGCGCAAGTTCTTTTGTTTTCATAAGGGGTAATAGTCGCGGTTTGAACTCCATCTCGGCTATTTGAGATTTTAGACCGGTTTCCTCACCGGGACCATTTATCAACCAGACATTGGCGATTTTGTTTTTCAGAATATGCTGCATAACTGCCTGAAACTTTTCCCATGGCCAACCCCATTCTGCGATGCGAGTTCCTGTTTTGACCAATAGGAGAGGCCGCTCACTTTTTTCTGAGTTAATGATTCCTGCTATTTTTTGGTTTTCTTTTTCGTTGAAATAAATTCGGGGCTGAGAAATTATTTTTGGTACTCCCATGTGCCGCAGTAGTGCCAGATTGTTTTCAATTTCATGGCAGGGTGGGCCGTCAATGGAAAGTTGTATATTGTATTTCCATGGATTCTGCGAATGCAAATAACCGGCCTTCATTTTTGATTTTGAGCAAAGGGTGAAAAATGTTGCTGTGGCACTGAATTTTTTATTGAGTGTGATGGCTAGATCAAAATTTTCTTTGCGCGAATCTCGAATAGCGCGCCAGAATCTCCTGCGCCGCATTAAAATTATCTTATCAAGATTGGGGTTGTCCTCCAGAATTCCTCCCTGGATAGGATTTACCATTGCCGTGATTTTTAAATGAGGGAATGATTTTTTCAAAGACTCGTATATGGGTGTGGAAAGGACAACGTCACCCAGTCGGTCGGGACGTACTACCAGCACTTTGGAAATTTTTGAAAAATCTAAGGGGAGGGGTGCTAAAGGAACATCTTTTTCGGCAAACAGTCCAAAAAGTTTCCAGAGACCATTTTTAATTTGATATTCAACGGATCGGAGAAACTTTTTCATGCGGGATGCCAATTGTTACGGAGCGGTTGATCGATCCGGAAGATAGTGAATTCTGATTGTGAAAATAGATTTGCGAAAATTTTTTGTTATTCCAGAGGAAGTGCTTCGTCAATGAGCATAACAGGAATATCTTCTTTAATGGGGTATTTTAAACTACAGGCTTTGCAGTTGAGGCTGTCTTCCTTTTCGCTCAGCTCAAGGTCGCCTTTGCATTTAGGGCAAACCAGAATATTCAGCAACTCTTTATCGATTCCCATAATTTACTCCGCCTGATTATTTTTTTTCCGGTTCGATCGAACAGCTTCAAACACTTCGTCCACGGTCACTTGTTTCATGCACTCTTTGGTGCCCAAGGGGCATTTTCTCTTCCAGCAGAAACTGCATGAAAGCATTTTGTAAACCGTTTCGTGATTCAACCCGTAAGCCCCGTTCCGCACGGGATCCGTTGGTCCAAAAATTGATACTGTTGGGATATCCAACGCGGCACAAAGATGAAGCGGTCCTGAATCACAACTTACCAGTTGTTTGAGGTGTTTGTAAAGAGTTATAGATTCTTGAAGGGTGGTGGGTGGGGCGACCCAGCTTTTTTGTTTCATGGTTGTTGCAATTTGTTGGACTTTGTCTTCTTCTCCCGGTCCCCAGGTCAATAATATGTTGCAATCAAGCTCATCTGTAATACGGTCTGCTAATTGTGCGAAACGTTCCAGCTCCCAAAGCTTACTTTCAAATCCCGCTCCGGGATTGATACCAATAATTGGTTTGGAGGTGAGTTCGGGATGGCTCTGAAAAAAATCATCAACTTTTTTTTCTTGTGTTTCGGGAAGAGGGAATTGCTTCACTTCATTTTTAATGCCAAGTGTCGATTGAACCAGAGTCAGATACATATCGACGACATGAATTCCACCTGCTATATAAGGGCCTTTCTTATTAGTAAAGAGGGCGCTGATTTTTTCTTTACAGTTTTTTCTGTGGAACCCAGCTTTAATAATTGCGCCGCTTAACATTGCGATGACTGCGCTTTTCAGCAGCCCGTGCAAATCGAAAACCACATCAAAATTTTTATGACGGAGGTTTTTTATTATTTGCAGGATTTCACTCAGGGTTTTACTGTTCCAGTTTTTGCGCCAGATTTTTGTGCGGATGGGAATAACTTCATCGATGTCAGGATTGTTGAATAAAAGTTCCTGATAACGTTCTTCAATCATCCAGGCGATAAAAGCATCGGGGTATTCCTGTCGCAGGGTTCGGCAAACAGGTAAGGTGTGGACAATGTCTCCCAAAGCGCTCAGTTTGATAATCAGAAATTTTTTTTGGCTCTTTGAACTCATGAGGCAAGGCCGTCAGGGTTTTATATATTTTAATATCCTGCCATAAGCCAGATAACCGATGTAGCCCATAGCGCTGCCCAAAACCATTCCTCCCAATACATCCGATGGGAAATGCACTCTAAGGTAAACTCTCGAATAGCAGACGAGCAGTGCAAAAGCAAAAACCATAAGCGTAGTGTTTCGAAAACAGAGGCTCAACAAAGTTGCTGCAGCAAAAGAATTGGCAGCATGGTTGGAGGGAAACGAAAAGCTTTCAGAGCAACTGACCATCCCAATTATATCTGGCGGTAGAACATGACAGGGGCGAAGCCGTTGAATGCCTTCTTTTAAAATGTTGTGACCTATGGCATCGGCTAGGCCAATGGCGATACCTGCTGCAATAAGAAAAGCCAGTCCGCGATTTTTATATGTTGCAAGAAGGGCAATAAGGCAGAGTATGCCGGGAATGTAAAAGTTTTCTTTTATGGTGACAAACAGCATAAACTTATCCATCATTCGGGATTGAAAATGCTGGTTGATCCAGTAGAATAGCGACAGATCTAAATCGAGTATGGCGAAGGTTCCTTCGAAAAGAGGTAATACAGAAGTAATTCTTGAATTTTAAGGGGCTTTGCGTTTTGAGTCAACCCCTTCAAGGCCACCGCCTTGTTGGGAAGTTAGAGTAGTTATCGTAAAAGGCACAAAGATCTTTTGGGACATTTCGAGAATGGACCTGTGAGCCTAACGTCGAGTGGTGAATGCAAAAATATAAAGATAATGCGGTGATCCTTTTTGCGCGTGACCCGGTTCTGGGTCAGGTTAAAACTCGTTTAAGATCCTCGTTTGATGATGAAACTATCCTGCGGCTTTATATCTGTTTTTTGGAAGATAGTCTGGAAAAAATCAGGCAGGTTGAAAATGCGGATTGCCATGTGGGTATCTTGCCGGAAAACCATTCCGGGTTTTTTAACGGAACAGAGAGTTCCGATATAGGTTTGTTTGTCCAGCAGGGGAAAGACCTCGGGGCAAAAATGCGTCAGGCTTTTGTCGACCACTTTGCTCAAGGGTATAATAAGGTAGTCATTATTGGTTCAGACAGTCCTTCCCTGCCGGTTTCATATATAAACAGGGCATTGGAATCGGAAAAAGATTTGGTGTTGGGTCCCAGTACCGATGGCGGCTACTACTTAATTGCAATGACGGCCAAGGTAACTGAGGTATTTAGCGGAATCGAATGGGGCACCGATAATGTATTGAATGAAACCTTGCAGCGAGTGAACGCTGCGGGTGCTTCATTGGAGTTATTGCCGGTCTGGTACGATGTTGATTTGCCTGAGGATTTGAAATTCCTTAAAACACATTTGGCGCTTATAGCCCAGGCGGGTCTTGGCGAGGGCGGAAAAACTAAATCAATTCTTGATGGAATATCTTTTTAATAGAGGGATTTATTTTAAATGAAACTTTGTAAATTTTCGGATGCAGATTATCAGGGGGTGGTGGATGCTTTAGTGAATCGATCCAATATGGATTTATTCACTCAGGATGAAACGGTCCGCAAAATTTTAAATGAGGTGAAAGAAAAGGGCGATGCGGCTGTTTTGCAATTGACCCACCAGTTTGATCGCCATAACCTTCCTAAAGAAAAAATCAGAGTGACGGAAGAGGAGATAACGCTTGCTTATAAGGAGGTAAAGCAAGAGGAGGTGGATGCACTTAAGGAGGCCGCAAAAAGAATTCGTTTATTCCATGAAAGACAGAAACAGGATTCATGGACTTATGAGGAGGAAGGGATAACGCTCGGGCAAATGGTGCGACCTCTTGAGATTGCGGGGATATATGTTCCGGGGGGAAAGGCTTCTTATCCCTCATCTGTTTTGATGAATGCTATTCCTGCAAAGGTGGCCGGCGTGGATCGAGTGGTTATGTGTTCGCCCTTTCCTGATGGAGTCACAAGGCCGCATGTATTGGTTGCTGCAGATTTGGCCGGGGTGACAGAAATTTATAAAGTGGGAGGAGCGCAGGCTGTTGCTGCTATGGCGTTTGGGACCGATACGATTCCTCGAGTGGATAAAATTGTGGGGCCGGGAAATATTTATGTGGCCTTGGCGAAAAGGCTGGTTTTTGGAATTGTAGATATCGACATGATTGCGGGTCCCAGTGAAATATTAATTGTGGCAGATAGTTCCGCTAATCCAGCCTATGTTGCAGCCGACTTGCTTTCCCAGGCGGAGCATGATGAAGACGCTGTGCCTGTTCTGGTGACCCCGGATGCGGGCCTGGCAGAAGAGGTTAGGAAGGAACTGGGTAAACAGGTGAAAGCCTTGAGCAAGCAGGCGATAGCCGAGGTTTCATTGAATAATAATTGTTATTTGCTGATTACCGAATCCCTCCAGCATGCGGTGGAATTGGCGAATAAAATCGCCCCTGAGCATTTGGAGTTATCTGTTGAAAACCCCGAAAAGTGGGCCGAAAAGGTGCGAAACGCAGGTGCTGTTTTTATGGGGCATTACACCCCTGAAGCCCTGGGAGACTACCTTGCCGGGCCCAATCATGTTTTGCCAACAAGTGGGACGGCTCGATTTTCATCGCCTTTGGGGGTATACGATTTTATCAAGCGTACCAGTTTAATTTCCTACACTCAGAAAGCGTTGCAAAACTGTGGCAAAACTGTAACGATGCTGGCGGAAATGGAGGATTTAGGGGCACATGCGAACTCCGTAAAATTACGGTTGCAAGAGCCTGAAAAAAAATCCTAAAAACATTATATTTTAAGGGTTCAAGAGGTCGATTTTGTCTTGACACATACTAAAGGCTATGTTTTAATCACCATCATTTTGGGCACTTGTGCGCCAAAAAGTTGCAGGGTTGGAAGGGTCTGAAAACCCTTATAAAAGCATAAGTTACCGACTTTATTGGGCTTATTGTCAGGCGTTCTAAAGTGGCTTTACTGGGTAGTCGTCAACATCCGGTAGTTTTTGTTGACGAAGTTTTTGAGTTTGCTGAATTTTTTAAATCGGTTCAGAAGAAGTGAATCAAGTTAAAGTGAGTTTATATATAGGTACCTAATTAAGTTTTGTATTACTAGCAACGGGTCCTGATCAGATCCAAAAGGAGGTTAAAGCTATGTTGGGGAAAAACACACGTAATATGGGGACATGGTCACTGGGTTTGGTTTTGGCGGTTGCCATATACCTGATTCCAGGGATGACCGGCATTGCGGATGCTAAAGAGGCATTTGCAGAGCAAGTTTTCGCTGAAGAGGCTTTTGCTAAAGAAGTTTTGGCAGAAGAGGCTGTTGAAGGCGAAGGCGAACCGGAAATTGAGTGGAGCCAGGACGTTTTCTATAAGGACTGGGAAGGTAATCCGCTTAAAGGCCCGGTAAGTGGCTATCCTGCACCGGAGTTAGGTCCGGAGGATTATAACACTTATGAGTTTGCGCCCAGTCGAATCATTCTTTGGGTGGCAAACCAGCAGCATCTCTACTTTGGTAGTTTTGTTCTGGCGGTTCCGATTTTCTGTATGATCATTGAGTTCATCGGAATTCGTACCAAAGAAGAAGATCCTATAATGTCTGCAAAGTATGATCGGTTGGCGCATGACCTGATGAAGGTCAGTCTGACTGCGTATTCATGGACCGCTATTCTTGGTGGTATCCTTCTCTTTACATTTATAACTCTGTTTCCTGGGTTCTTTAAGTACATGGCGGGTATATTCCGTCCTGTAATGCATGTTTATGCACTTATGTTTCTCGCGGAATCAGGCGTTCTCTACGTTTACTATTATGGTTGGGATAAGATGCAAGACGACAAGTTCCTTAAATGGATTCATTGTAGTCTTTCTGTTCTCCTCAACCTGATCGGAACAGTTCTGATGTATCTGGCCAATTCCTGGGCGACTTTCATGCAGGCTCCGGGTGGAATTGATTCAGAAGGGCGTTTCTTAGGAAATATCTGGCATGTTATTCACTCCACACTTTGGAATCCGGTTGGTGTACATCGAATTCTCGGAAACATTGTTTTC
>JABJCF010000518.1 GCA_018665625.1 Nitrospina sp.
CAGTTCCCTTGATGCCAATTCCGAGAGAAAGATCCAAGGAGCGATTGACTCTTTGCATGGGAAAAGAACTGTTATCGTAGTCGCACACAGATTAGTTACAGTTGCGAATGCAGATTTTATTTATGTCATAGAAAACGGGAGTCTGACTGAAAAGGGCACTCATGAAAAATTAAGAGCCGGTAGTGGACTATACAGTCGGCTTTGCGCCAAACAAAGTCTGAGTTAGAGATTTCGCTCTTCTTATTAAATGAAAAAATGAAACTTAGATATTTTCCCTAGAGAAAGGGGTTGAAAATTGTTTCAACATTTACTTTGCTTGCTCAGAGAGTAAACTCCCATGGAAAACACCTACTTTTTTAAGAAAACCCATTACAACTTCTATCGATTCCTCAAGGGATTGGCTGTCAGTGTTAATTATAATTTCAGGGTTTTCGGGTTCCTCATAAGGTGCACTGATCCCCGTAAAATTTAAGATCTCGCCGGATCGTGCCCGTTTATACATCCCCTTTACGTCTCTGGATTGGCATATATGAAGGGGGCACATGCAATAGATCTCAAAAAAATCTCCCTGAGCCAATATTTCTCGTATATTGTTGCGCGCTGAAATAAAAGGGGAAATATAGGCCGCTAAGGTAATTATACCCGCTTCAACAAACAACTTAGACACTTCTCCAATCCGCCGCAAATTTTCAATACGATCCTCAACAGAAAAACCAAGGTCCTTACAAAGCCCCTGTCTAATATTGTCTCCATCAAGGACTATGGTTTTGTAGCCTAAGCTGTGGAGCTTTTCTTCAACTGCATGGGCCAACGTTGATTTCCCTGAGCCGGACAATCCTGTAAACCAAAGCAAAGCCGACCTATGTTGCCCCTGTTTTTCGCGGCGCTTTCGCGTAACCGTTGCTCGATGTCGCACCACTTCACTACTTAATTGTTTTGCCAAAAAAACCTCTTTTTCCAATTTAAAATCGCAAATTTATAAACGGGTATCACCTAAATTTCTTCAAATTAAATGATGGTCACACTTCAAGAATAATCACAAACTATTGAAACAACTTTAAAATTGGCCGGTGGGCTTTGAAAGCAATAGAAATATTTTTTGGATCTCATACTTTGCCTATTATATTGCAATTTATTGGTAATTTAAATATATTTGTCCTGATGAGTTAGCCTGAGTTTTCTGTTTATTTGTGCTTTTTCTTTTTCCATGAATTAGTCCATCCTTCTTTTTTTCTAGCAACGCTAAGTATTGGTATTTCTATACGGTTTAGATTTCCAAACTTTATTGTCGCAACAAAAGGAAATTCTTGGTACAAACATTTTAAAAATTCAACTGCTTGACAATATATTTATTTAAGAGATACTTTAAAAACTTCTGAAAAAGGAAAGCCAATTATGGTGCGTTTGCCAGATTTTTCCAAGGCTATGGGTTATGAAAACGATTTTTATATGTCCTGTGACCCTACACGAATATCCAAAGTTATTGCGCATTATGAGCTATACAAGATGACCATGGATATTCCTGGCGTTATCATGGAATGTGGAATTTTCAAAGGTACGTCTCTCGCTCGATTTGCCATGTTTCGCGAACTTTTTGGAAATACATTTTCTCAAAAAATCATTGGATTTGACGTTTTTGGGAAATTCCCTGAAACAAATTATGAGGAAGACAAGAAGGTCATTGAAAGTCTTTTTACAGGAGCGGCTGGAGACACAGGCGTGTCTGAAGAGCAGATGCTCAAAATTCTGAAACATAAAAATTGTGATAGCAATCTGGAATTGGTTGCCGGGGACATTTGTGAAACGCTGCCAAAATATCTGAACGAAAATCCACAACTTAAAATTTCTCTTTTGAATCTGGATACAGATATTTATGAACCTGCAGTTACAATCCTGGAAAATTGCTGGGATAGAATTGAAACTGGGGGAATTTTGATCGTAGATGACTACGGCGTTTTCCCGGGAGAAACCAAAGCTGTTACCGATTTCCTTAAATCTCAAACTGAGAGTGTTAAAAAGTTTTACTTCGCAAAATCGCCTTGCTATATTATTAAAAAATAAGCTCTATTTGATTTCTCCTGATTATTGTTTTTGGTCAAACAGAGGAAATTAAAAGCTTATTTGAAAACCCTTAGTGATGGCGATGATTCCACGATGACTAAGACCGATTATTGCATTTCCTTCCCAGTCACCAACTCGGATTTTTTTCAACAACCAAAGGGTTTTTTTCATGCTTACCCGATCAGGAATTGTTTTCGGCAACCATTAATATCACTCCTTTAAATCTCATCCAAGATTCATAAATATTTATTTTACACAATGATAATTGAGCACAACATAGTCCCATACATTGTTTTTCACGAAGACACGATTCTCCATGCCCTCGGGAAAATTAGCGAAAACGAATCTCGAATTATTTTTTCTGTAAGAGAAAACGGAATATTAGAGGGGGTCTTGAGCGATGGAGATTTTCGCCGGTGGCTTGTTGAGCAAAAAGAAATTAATTTAAA
>JABJCF010000519.1 GCA_018665625.1 Nitrospina sp.
CCATTCAGCTTCAGTAGGCAGGCGCTTTTCGACTTTTCTACAATAGCCTCTAGCTTCACGCCAATCTATGTGGGTAATAGGTTGATCGGGATGCCGAAAAACGGATCGATTGAAACTCATTACGGCGTCCCACTTCTTTTGAGACACCTCATATTTATCTAAATAAAACTTATCCAGACAAACCTTGTGGGCGGGTTTTTCTCGGGAATTATCGTCGTCATCCTCATAAATGCCATCCGCATTGGTTCCCATCATAAAACAGCCAGCTTTTATAAGGACCATATCGCTTTCAGCGGCCGCAGATAGGTTTACAAAGAGGAATAACAATAAGGATGTAATTAGAGGCACTTTTTTCATCCGGTGAATTGTACTGGTTGAAAACGGTTCGGTCAAGTGATCTGAGGGAATAATTAGAAACTGTTTTTTGATGTTTATGCCTATATTTACTTGATGATTCTCACATTTATGTCGATACAGCTAGTATCTACTTTTAATAAATTTTGTGAATCCATGATAAATAATATTCCATTTAAATTGTTTCTAATTTTTCTCATTTCACTCTTTTTAGAAGGTCAGGCTTTAGCAGTTTATAAACACAAAATTGTGGTTGCTGAATTTGAAAATCCACAAAATTGGATTAAAACCTATAATCCCGGAAAGATACTTTCCGAGAATCTCAAGAGCCGATTAATTATTAGTGATTTGTTTCATATGATGCCCCAAAAATTGGCAAACGCTATCATGATGGAACCCTCGCATGAAAAAATGAAAAATGAGATGCCTATGGATGGCACAGAAAAATTAAATAATCCAGTTTTAAAGCATCAATCATTAAATATGGAGAGTCCTAAATACCCTTCTGAAAATTATGGTAACCATTCACCAAGTAAATCTTCTTTTAAAATTCCTGAGATTTCATCAGCTAGCTCCGAATATCAAATGGATCTAGGACCCGCGATTCATTACATAAATAATGATTTTGGAGACAGTTTTATTCCCATACAGAGTTCCCCCGAAGGAATGATGAAGAAAATGGATAAAATTGATTCCCAAGATTCTGTGATGCATGACCCGATTCCCTGGCCCATCCGATTAGGGACTATCGCCAACCAAGCTACTCTCTTTATAATTAGAGGGAAGGTTATAAAGTTTGATCCCGGTAACAGCAAACCTGTAAATATAGATCAGGATAAAGAACGTGTTTCTGAAAATGCTGAACTAGAGTTTAATCTTCAACTGATTCAGAATAAAACCGGAAGGGTAGTTTATGAGCAAAACTTTAGAGCCTATTCAAATTCAGGCAGGCGTCCATTTTCAGAAGATAGCCAACTCAGAACAGAGAAGGAAAACCTTAAAGAATCCAGCTCAATGGAACTGGCTCTATCATTCTTGACCGATCAAATGACATCATTCGTTAAAGACACAATATTATCCAGCCCACTAGAAGGCGAAATCATAGCCGTTAACAACGAGGATGTCTTATTAAATATTGGCAAACAAAATGGTGTTGAGGTAGGGGACAGATTTCGAGTATTTTCTATGAGTTTGGGGTTGAATGACCCATTAACGGAAAATGATCTAGGGGATATTTATGTGAAGATGGGGGTCATTCAAATAATGGAAAGCATGCTTGGCCATTCAAAAGCCGTAACTATTATTGGCAAAGATTTCATGCCAGGTAATTTGATTCGTTCTTTTAAAAATTTTAAACTCCCGAAGCAACCATTAAGGAGTGGGGGTAATTTATCTTCTTTGCAGGAGCACACTCCCTGGTGGGATTTTAATGGGATAAAATCAGTGCCCTAAGTTGATCACGTATTATATTCTTGAATAGCTGTGATACCTAAGTCTTCCTTTTTAAGAGCTTTCAGTCCACCCAAAAGGGCAGAGGCTCCGGCAATGGTTGTGCAGTAAGGAAGATTTTGATTCAAAGAACTCCGCCGTAAAGAAAAAGAATCTTCGATAGCCTGCTCTCCAAATGTGGTATTGATTACTAAATCAATTTCCCCAGTTTCAATAGCCTCAACACAATGAGGGGAACCCTCTTTGACCTTATTAATGTTTTCTACAGCAACTCCATTTCCCTTGAGATGGCTTGCAGTCCCTGAAGTTGCTAAAATTCGAAAACCCAATTCCTGAAGACCTTTGGCAATATCAATCGATTTTTGCTTATCTGCATTTTTAACACTTATGAAAGCCGTTCCCTGCAAAGGAAGTTTTACGCCAGTTGCAAGTTGAGATTTTGCAAAAGCCCGACCAAAATTTTTATCAATCCCCATAACTTCCCCGGTAGACTTCATTTCAGGGCCGAGAAGAATATCTACATCAGAAAATTTATTAAAAGGAAAAACGGACTCTTTTACCGAGATATGCACGGGTTGGATTTCTTTAACAAATCCAATTTCTTTTAAAGTTTTTCCAGCCATAACCCGTGCAGCTATTTTTGCAAGCGGGACACCAATCGATTTGCTAACAAATGGGATGGTTCGAGATGCTCGTGGATTCACCTCGATAATAAATATTTCACCATTTTGTACCGCAAATTGAATATTGATTAGGCCAATAACTTTTAGCTCCATAGCCAGAGCCCGGGTTTGAATTTTAATTTCTTTGATAGTTTCTGAGGAAAGTGAAAATGCAGGAAGAGAACACGCGCTATCACCCGAATGGATTCCAGCTTCCTCAATGTGCTCCATGACTCCGCCAATGACGACATCAGTGCCGTCCGATATAGCATCAACATCAATTTCTATAGCGTCCTCTAAAAAATCATCGATTAATACAGGATGTTCAGGAGATGCCTTTACTGCATGCTGCATATAATACTCAAGGCGATTTTGGTTATAGACAATTTCCATCGCGCGTCCTCCCAAAACATATGAAGGACGAACCACTACCGGATATCCAATCGATGCTGCTATATCTTTAGCCTCTCCATAGGATACAGCGAGCCCATTGACGGGTTGCTTTAGACCGAGTTTTTCTAAAACTGCCTTAAAGAGTTCTCTGTTCTCAGCCCTGTCAATATCTTCCGGGCTGGTTCCGATAATGGGTGCACCTGCTTCAAGTAAAGACAAGGCTAACTTTAGCGGCGTTTGTCCGCCTAGTTGAACAATGATCCCTGTTGGTTTTTCAATCCTGATAATATTGAGGACGTCTTCCAAAGTAACAGGCTCGAAATAAAGCCGGTCGGAGGTGTCATAGTCGGTGCTAACGGTTTCGGGATTACAGTTAACCATTATGGTTTCAAAACCATCTTCCTTGAGAGCGAAGGAGGCATGAACACAACAATAATCAAACTCTATTCCCTGACCAATCCTGTTTGGGCCACCCCCTAAAATCATAATTTTTTTCTTTGAAGTGGGATCGGATTCACATTCTTCTTCATAGGTGGAATACAAATATGGGGTAAAAGCTTCAAACTCAGCCCCGCAGGTATCTACACGTTTATATGATGGGAATATATTAAAATGCTCCCGTTTTTGGCGAATTTCTTTTTCAGTGCAATTTAAAATTCCCGCTAGATAGATATCTGCAAAACCCAATTGTTTGGCTTTTAGCAGTGTTTGTTTTTCAACTAAATCTAGTGAATTAATATTTTTTAGTTCATCTTCAAATTCAATTAAGCTTAGCATGTTGTCAAGAAACCA
>JABJCF010000520.1 GCA_018665625.1 Nitrospina sp.
CGGGATACATCCTTTCGCCTCCCTCCTGAATATGGATTACATACAGGATAGAAAGCTTAACGTGAGTGGGACACTTTTACTCCGCCACAACAAAAAATATATCAACGGCTCACTGGTACATTATTGCTCCGCCGTTCTCAACTGGGTAAACAGAGTCCTAGCACATGGGGAGACCAAACTCGGTGCGACACCAGACCCAGGCCTCCGATATCGGGAGTTGTCAAGTTTAGATGGTATAGATCCATCCCTGCCTTTTTGAATCCCAAAATAATTTCTTGCACCGCTTCTTTGTCGGTACCTTTAAAATCGCAAGGCAAGTCATCATTATCGATACACTCATCCTCTGGAAATAATAGTTCAACCTGACTTGCGGCATCTTCATTGGTCGCATAGAGCAAAACATTACGGTTCAAATCAGACAGGTGTTCTCCGGTCGATACTGCCCCCTCCGATCCGTCTTCGTATAAGGTAATCACCTTAGCCAACTGAATAACAGCAATCCCTTCAAGGAGACTTTTATACATTGCCTCGGATAAGGTCATCGCAGCACCCAAACCCACGCATGCAAGTCGATTTCGTCGCTCTCCCGTAATTACGCAAGCAACATGAAATCCAGGCAAATCTGCATTGGCCAACCAGTGAAACCTGGCTTGACTGGCAGTACCCCGCAATAATTTGTGAGCTAATGAAATTATCGTTTTATTTCTATCGGATTCTTTAATACGTGGAGCCGTACTTCTTGTATACCAATGTCCCATTGCCGAGTCGATTTGAATTAATTCAAGCAACGCCCCCTTTACAGCAGACATGTGGTCTGAGTGCACCGCCGTTCCTGTTGTCACCGCAGACCAAATTCTTGGTTCTCCAGATTTGATCCGAACACGATAACCCACCAGAACAAGTTGCGCCGGAAGCCAGCAATCCCTTTCGCCCGTTAAAGAGTTGGCTTGAACCCAGCCTAAAGGAGAAGATTTTTTGTACGGTTCAAACAAACAGCTTTCATGTTCTAATTGAGCGGGCTCAAGGAATTGAAGCCAGGCAGGGTCCATGGAGTCCGCCTCATACAAAGGAAGTTCGGCAATGTTACAAAATTTTATTTCACATGTCCCCGCAGCTTCAGAAATAATCTGGGTATAACGTTCGGCAGTCTCACCCAAAGCTCTTATCAATGCTTCATCCAGTAAATACCCTGAGCCACCAATATGATAGTCAAGAGGATTGGGTGCTGTTTTTGCGTCAGGATCTTGCAACAGATACATTCCGGTAGGATGGCAACCCGATGTTATAAATTGAGGATCGCGACGACCTGGAAGAATAAATGTGATTCTTTGATCCAGTCCACACATCGGACTGAACATACTGTTCAGGAGTCGCCATGTGGCAAACTTTAATCTATCCTTAGATGCAGCGATTTTTATCAGCATAAAATAAGTTTATTTTTAGATTAAAGAGTCTATATCAAAATAAGTTTCTCTTTCCTGTCGAACGGAAAGGCTTCCGCATCCTGCACATTGTGGAATTTGTAAGATTTGATGATATACAAATTCCATAGATGGGAGATAGATTGACAACATACGTCCTCGAAGAAAAGAGTTTCCCGTGACAAGATAGTTCAAGGCCTCAATACCAACATGCGCAGACAGGAGCTGCGTAAGCATGGGTTGAGGCGACCAATCCAAACTACGGGCTACTCCATTGGCAAGTGCATTTTTATAATTTATATAACCAGCAGGATCAGATAGATTCATTAAAATACGTTTCTCCAAACATTCAAAACATGGCGTTTCATCAGGTACAGCAAGGGGACCAATCAACAGAAATGGGCCATCCATTACAGCACTTAGCCAGGGAAACTTTAGCGCTAAAGCAATTCGATTCAATTTTCGGCGTGTTAAAGGGTTTGCTGTGTGATCGAAAAACAATATGAAACTGTCTTTCCATAATTCAAATTGATGAACCACATCCTCAAACTTGAGCTGGTCATGAATCCACTCATCCTCACCGGTCCTAAGGATATGATTGAGCGAAGAATCATCTGCAAGCACATTAATCGAAATATCTTTCAAACTTGCCGACAACCTTTCAGCAATCTCTTCCCTTTCAGGCAAATCAGAAATAATAATGACAGATTTAGGCAAATCTGGAACGCCCCAGGTGCGCAGGGTCGGCAGGTTCTGGTCCAGGTAATGATCGAGAGCTGTAAGAGGCTCCTCCTCAAGAACATCTAAGATTCTTAGTTGTTCAATTAGATTATCCACTTCCTCCGTTGACATGCCGATATCGTCACCTATTTTTTTTGGAGTATCCTTTCCATCAAGAGCTTCAATGAACCGCGATACACGACCTGTTTTTTGATCATCTGTAATATTAAATGAGACTGGGTTCCATGACCCCACCCGCAGCTCTACTTCATCCGCAGAATGCAAAATCACATTGAAGGGACGCTTAATACGAGGATTAAATTTGTCAGACATAATACTCCAGGAAAATTAGCGGGCCGGCATTCCCACTATAAGTGTATGAGTAAGGGCTTGAAAACAGCCATCAAAACCAAAAGCGGCATGAACATCATTATCGTAAATGGCACCAACATCACATGAAGCACAACCTAAACCCAGCGCTGCAAGATGAAAATTTTGACTCATGTAACCAGCCTCCATAAATAAAAAGCGCATTCCTCTTGCCCCATACTTACGCATGGATCGCCATGGCAAACCAACTATATAAATGATGGCAGCTGCTTGCGACACAGATATCTGGTCTTCGCTGCTTGCAAAAGCCTGATTCAATCTATCAACCTGTTCTCCATCATTGGCAACCGGTTCAAGAGAGTGAGATTTTGGTAGATAACGATAGGTTGAATTTTCAGGCAAACCTTCGACATGCTTTGAAAAAATGTACAATTCGTTTGGGTATAACCCACCCCCGCTTGGAGTGGATCGAAAAGAAATATCCAAGCTGGCCTCCCCGTCATCATCCTCTATTGCAACCACTCCTTTTCCGGTTATTCCGCCAGCAGCATAAAGAAGGGTGGATAATATTTTCTGATCAATGGGAACATCTGTAAATTGTCGATGGCTCCTACGCTTACCCATTGCTTCGCCCATCTTCATTTGAATAGAGATAGGTTTAGGTAAAGCAATCAAGGCATCACTACAGTCCGACTCCACGCTACTGTGAAGTGACAACATGGCCAATGCTTCATCAGTAAAATAATCAGCGATGGATTGCGCAGCTTCCGCATCATTTCGGCGCAACCTGGTATTAATGAGAAAGGTTTCTGCCAATCGATTATCATCAGACATATCCAGAGTCCGGTGATTCAGGGCAAAAGTGCGAAGTCCAGAACTGGAAAAGTTTGGGCTGAGCTCTTTTACTGAATTGTTGGCTATTGCAGCCCCAATGACACTACTGGTTATTTTCATTACTTCCTTAGACGGCAAGGGTGCAAACATCACACCCTTGCCCACTATTGATATTTAGATTATGCATTTATATATTTCAAACCACTGGCTACGGAAGACCCCTGTTCCCTGACATTGAAGGTTGTCAAAGCTCCGTCAAAGAATTCCTGACTGGCCCATGGAGACATTTCCATAATGACCACAGAATTTCCTCCAGGATCTTTAACAACAGCCCATTCTGCAAGGTGATCACTAACCTGGCCTGAGTTTCCCCAAATTTCGCTGTGATGTTCTTTCATCAAAGCCAATGATTTTTTATCCAATTTAATTTTCTCGTTACTTTTAAGTACCTGGCCACCACTTTCCCGCAAATTGGCCATCATCTCATCCAAGTTATCTACCAGATAATAGACCAGAGGGCCTTCTCCGTCATACCAGGCCTTGTGAATTTTCAACTTCACTGCTCTCGCCGCCCAAACATGAAAGGCAGGTTGCGCTATAGGAGTTCGAGCCATTTCAAGACCGAGAAGTGTTTCATAGAAATTTTTTGTAGAGTCCATATCAGCTTCCTTTACAGGAAGACTGCACATAATTAACTGACTAGACATAGAGTGATCTCCATAAATAATTATTAGTATTAGTAAATAGATTCATAAATATTTTTAAATTTAAAATCGAGCATTTTTACACACAGCAGGTGCAAGAACACGAACCTAACGTTGTGCAGCTCCCTCCCGCTGCTAATACATTGAGCCTTTGTGTAGATGCATATGTGATGGTTAAACTTTGCTGATTAGTACTTTTGTTCTCTACTTTGCACTTCACCTTGACTTTCATTTTATCTCCCCTCATATCAAAAATTAAAAAATTTTCCGAAAACCAAAACTAATTAGAGCCCATATTCGTATTTCATAATTTATTACCATACCAAATACAAAGAAATGCCAGAAATCAACAAAAATTAGTTCTTCAAAATCCTTCTAATAAAATATCCGTGATACAAAGCAAAACAAAATTATTTAGCAACTCGTACAACAAGTACTGCCCAAGGTAGTAGTACAACCCCCAGCAGCTAAAAGGTTAAACCGTTTCTCCGATGCAAACCCCATTCTCAGCCTTTGTTGATTACCGCTTTTATTTTCCACCCTATACTTCACTTTGATTTCCATAAAAAACCTCCACGTAAGAAAAGTTAACAGAATTAGAATGAGGCAGAATAATGCACCTCTCGGATATTTCCGTCAACAGTTATTTTAAGGCATATCAAATTTATTTAGAGACTGGGAGATTGGAACAGCTGTATTAATAATTGTTTTCTGAGAGTTTTTGTAACGGGCAGGAATTATTGGAAAAATGTGTCCTCACCTTTTAAAAATAAAGCTATGCGTTTAAAATTAGGAAAGGTTAGGAAAAGTTTTTAAAAGCATGAAGAATGCATTCACGCAGCTGGTTTTGAAAAGCCTCGGATTTGAACTCAATCAATTCATAAAATTTGCCATCCTTGCCTTTTTTGGATGGCAAACCAATAAACAACCCACCAGATTTCGAAACCAATATCCGAAAACCTTTAATCACGATTAAATCATCCAACACAACGTCGGCATACCCTCGCAAGGAGCTTTGAGGAGTCCCTGTATCAAAAGGGTAGATTTTTATAGAGGATATTTCCATAAATATGAGACATTTAAAAACAGAAGTTGTGTAATTATAGATACATTGACCTTAAAATATAATCTGCTACACTAGATAAGTATCTACCGATACAAATCTGAATTCTCTATTCAGAGGCTATCTCCTTCAAGACATAGCCCAAAATACTTTTATATCGAAATCATTCTATTGAATATTTTACATATTAATAATCTTAATATTTCTTAATTTTCATAATAACAATTAAAAGGAGTTTTACATGTCAACCACTGCCGTCTCTGAAAAATTCAAAGTAAAAGATATCTCTTTGGCCGATTGGGGACGAAAAGAAATTGTACTTGCGGAAAACGAAATGCCAGGCCTTATGGCCCTGCGGAAAAAATATGCCACCGAAAAGCCTTTGAAAGGAGCCCGTATTGCCGGCTCTTTACATATGACTATCCAAACCGCCGTTCTCATGGAGACTCTCATTGAACTCGGCGCAGAAGTTCGTTGGGCATCCTGTAATATTTTTTCGACTCAAGATCATGCAGCCGCCGCAATGGCCAAAGCAGGAATCCCCGTATTCGCATGGAAAGAAGAAACCGAAGAGGAATATTGGTGGTGTACCGGCCAAACATTGTTGTTTGATAATGATCAAGGACCCAACATGATTCTCGATGATGGTGGGGACCTTACCGCCTACGTTCATGAGAAACACCCGGAATTGCTCGCAGAAATCAAAGGCGTAACCGAAGAAACGACCACCGGGGTTCACAATCTCTACAAGATGATTGAACAAAAAACCCTCAAGCTTCCAGCAATGAATGTGAATGATTCTGTAACAAAATCTAAATTCGACAACCTCTACGGTTGTCGCGAATCTTTAGCAGATGGCATTAAGCGAGCTACCGATATTATGATTGCCGGTAAAGTGGTCGTCGTTGCGGGCTATGGTGACGTGGGCAAGGGTTGCGCAGATTCCATGGGCAGCCTGGGTGCAAGAGTTATTGTCACCGAGATCGATCCCATTTGTGCCTTACAAGCTGCGATGGAAGGTTACGAGGTCACCACAATGGAGGAAGCCGTAAAAGAAGGCGATATTTTTGTAACCACCACAGGTTGCGCCGACATCGTTTGCATTGAACATATGGAAAAAATGAAAAACGATGCCATCGTCTGTAATATTGGTCACTTCGATATTGAGATCCAGGTGGAGGCTCTGAACAATTTTCCGGGCATCAAAAAAACGGTTATCAAACCTCAAGTGGACAAATACACTTTTCCCGATGGCCACAATATCCTCATGCTGGCTGAAGGACGTTTGGTGAACCTGGGTTGTGCGACCGGGCATCCCTCATTCGTAATGTCAAATTCGTTTACCAATCAGGTGCTGGCACAAATCGAGTTATACAATAAGAAATATGAAGTGGGAGTTTACACCTTGCCAAAAATCCTGGATGAAGAAGTTGCGCGATTGCATCTGGATAAACTGGGTGTAAAACTGACAACACTTACCGACAAACAGGCCGACTACCTGAGCCTGTCCAAGGAAGGCCCCTACAAGCCGGAACATTATCGGTACTAATTTGCAATAACATAAAAGCCGACCTTCCTTAAAGGGAGGTCGGCTTTTTTTATTTATATTTCAGTATCGCGTTTTTAATCAATGTTTCAGATGGAGTTCCCTCTCCGCCCTCATAAAAACGGCATTGAAACCCAAAGACATCCTGCTTACCTTCTATATCCCTTCCGTTAATCCTAATAGTTGGGGAACCTGGGAATGAATGTTCTTCAGCCATCACCTCACTTTCTATTTCAATAAGATCTACTGACTCAGAAATATTTTCTTTTGTTAATATTTGCTTAAGACTGAGTAAGGCAGGCTTCCAGTGAGGACAATTGCTAAAATATAAAAGTTCGATTTTCAAGCAGGATTGCTCCGAAAAAACTCCTGCATCCAAGGAATGATGCGCTCGTGGGCATCTTCCAGCACATAATGACCAGCATCTTGAATCCGATGCACTTCAGCGTCAGGAAAAATCTCCTGCCACCTGTTTAGAAAACGATCATTGAACACAAAATCTTTAGCGCCCCATGCAATCATTATGGGGAGGGAGGCAAACTGACTCAGGTTTTCCTCAATGTTTTTTACTACAGAGTAACTGGGTGCTTCCGGACTCATTGGAATATCCTGAACAAAACGCAAATTCGCAATCCGATTTGCATAATTGTCATAGGGTGACAGATACCCCTTCTTAACATGATCTGTCATACGTTCTTTATTTTTGCACGCCATAGAAGTCGCTGCCAGTGCAAAAGCATTAAACCCTCGTATAGCCAAAGCACCCACCCCAGGAACCCGACATAGCTTGAGTCGGATCGGAATATGATCCGATAAAAATGCTGCCGTGTTAAACAACACCAGTCGTTTTATTTTTTGCGGATGCCTGACCGCATATCCCATACCAATAGCGCCTCCCCAATCATGAAGAACCAGTGTGATGTCATTCAATCCAAGTTTGTCCACCAATGCTTCCAGGTTATCTATGTGTTGAGAGAGTGTATAAGAATAGTTTTGCGGTTTATCAGATTTGCCCATCCCCATATGGTCGGGAACCACACATCGGTAAGAATCTCTGAATGCAAGAATCAGGTTCCGATAGTAAAAAGACCAGGTGGGATTGCCATGCAACATGAGCAGAGGTTGCCCCTGCCCTTCATCCAAATAATGATATTGGTGTGAATCCAGTTTTAGTGAATGCGAGGCAAATGGATACAGGCCTTCTTCAATCACCATTCAACACCCATCATCAAACAGTTCAGGCCACTACCAATTCCTAATAAAGCAGCTTTATCGCCTTTCTTCAATGCCCCTTGTTCCGCCCCCATAGCAAGAGTGACGGGTAATGATGCAGAACCTGTGTTGCCCAGAAATTCCAAGGTAGAAAAATCTTTTTCAATATCGAGGCCCACATTTTCATACATTAGTTTTCGATGTCCTTTTCCTACTTGATGACAAAATACCCGGGCCACCTCTTCATTTTCCCATCCGAGAGTTTCGCGTGTTCGCCCCCATGTTCTTCCAGCAAGTCGGCATCCTTCGAGCATCAACTTTTCTGAGTCCGTTTCCATTAATGGAGACCACTCCGCATGTGCGCCTGCATCATCATTACCACGGCATAAATGATTAAAACGAGTCTCCGCGATAGAAACCCCACCGCGCAAATGATGGTTATGTTTTGAAATGTCCTTGTGAACCAAAAGAACTCCCGCTGCTGCCGACCCAATGGTCAACGAAGCGAAAGAACCTTTTATTGAGCTTCGCGTTATATCAGAACGACTCAACAGAGTTTCAATTGTATTATTCACCAAAGGGCCGCCATTTTCACCGGAGACAACCAGCCCTGCCCTAATCTGCCCGCGTTCAATCATATTCGACACAATGCACATTCCATTTAATACTCCAAGACATGCATTAGAAACATCGAACACAAAGGATTCTTCAGGAAGTCCAAGACTATGATGAACCACAGAGGCCGTTGAAGGTTCAAGAAAATCTCTGCATACAGAGGCAGAAATAAGGCAACCAATATCTTTTAAATCGATCCCAGAATTTTCAATTGCTTTTTTTCCGGCAAGGGTTGC
>JABJCF010000521.1 GCA_018665625.1 Nitrospina sp.
AAATAATATAGGTTTTTTGATGGTCGATCCTGTGTTCGTTCAGATTTAGGGGGCCGTTTCTCTTAAACAAATTTTAAAGCTATTTACGGATTGAGTCCCATTTTAAATCCATTAAAACATCCAATCATACTTGCTGCCTCAATAGTTGTAGTGCTGCGATATTTGTCAATTTTTTTGACCTTCTTTGGACCTGGAAAATCCACACCTCCATTAAATGTTATTTTTGTTACCTTGGGTTTTCATACCTTTGTTCTTTTTTGTATTACTCTCTTGCTTTTACTTATTGCGAAACTGATTAAGCTTTCTGGGAAACTTGTTATCCCGCTATCGATTCTGACATTTACTATAATTATTATAATGGGAGTTACCGACGCGATGATAATTCATCATGTTGGTCAGCATTTTTCGCCTTCTATTCTGAGAAACTTCGGCGTCTCCTATCTATTTGACAAAAATGTAATGTCGGTTCTCATTTTTAATTGCAAAATTACTCTAATAGCTGTGGGGTCATTGATTGCTGTATGCGTTTGTATTGGATGGGTTTTGATTTGTCAGAGAAAAGTGATTACTGAAGGCAAGACGGGATGGCTTCCTATTTTTTCAGTTGCTTTATTGTCATTGATGCTGGGCGGTTGGGTTTTTAATGAGAAAGCTTCGAGTTGGGTCATCACCCATCCTCCAGAAGTTTATTTTGCGAAAGACCTTTTTGGCCTTAGTGAAACACCGGCTCCAAAAATCGAGGAAGCAACTATTGATTTAATGAGAAAAGGTTTTTCATTGTCTTCACAGTGGGGTTGGAAAGGTAAAAAATATCCCCTAGTACGCGTTTCTGAATCATCGAGGGTTAATTCGAGTTCAAAAAAAATCAATGAACCCCCTGATATATTGATTATTGCTGTTGAATCTTTGCGAGCTGAATCTCTGGGTTTTCTCAACGCTGCTGATTCCAATTCCCTTACACCTAATCTTGATAACCTTGCGAAGCAGGGAGTAGCATTCCCAAACTTTATTTCAAATGGGTTCCCATCCGATCCAGGTTTTTTTTCAATCCATACCTCTATCTGGCCGCACCGATCAAAGATTATCAACTCGGATTTTGCATCAATTCAATTTGATTCTTTACCTCTTCGTTTGAAAAAATTTGGGTATCACCGGATGGGATTTTGGGGAGGGGCCCCGAATAAGGTTGGACAGTTGGCTTGGGGAAAGAAGTGGTACGACGAGATATTGACTTCAGAAAATAACAAGGAAGGATTGCATTTCAGTGATGCAGAGTTTTTTCAGCGTTTTATTAAGGGAGTAGAAGAACACGATCAAAAAGAAACTGGAAAACCTTTTTTCGCTTACCTTGCCAATAAGGGTACGCACCCCTCTTATGAAACAAGAGGTTTCTATTATGCAACTAAAGAACAAAAGGAAGAAGCGGCAAAGTTTGATACCGAAAAAGTTGAGAATGTGCAGTTGCGCTACAATAATGTTTTGCAATTAGTAGACTTGCAAATTGGGAAACTGGTGGAATTTTTAAAAAAGCGTGAACGTTGGAATAATACTGTAATTATTATTGTAGGAGATCATAGCAACATTACAACAGAGTCGAAGACCACCCATCTGGCCCTTCCTATCGATAAATATGTTTGGACCGGAGGTCTTATTTACGGTCCCCTTCGTCTTGTGGGACCCACACCGAGGCGAGAGGAGTTTCCTGCCAGTCAGGTTGATATTCTGCCTACGGTAATAGAAATGCTAGGAGATAAGCGGCCCTTCGTTTCACTTGGTACAAATCTTTTTGCTGACCTTCCCGCAGAAAAAAGAACTGCTGTAGCACTTCGACCCGGAGGTGTCAGGATGGATCGAGGAAAATACTCTTTGTATGTAGACTCAACAAATCCTGACAGGTTTTGGTGGAACCGTGCTCACACGAGTCAGGAATTGCTTCCAGGAAATCATCCTGAAAGCCCCTTCACACCTCAGGATGCGGCTGAACTTTTTGAGAACATTCGTTATGCTTCCTACTTGGTAGAGAATGATCGAATATGGGATGATAAGTTTTTCAAAACGGTTGGGAAATAGTTGCAAGAAGAAGTTTATGGAAACGTAATGAAATTGCGTTGCAAGTCTATTAGTGATAAAACAGCTAAACAACTAGAGAAAAATTATGAGCCAGCAAATAGATCAAACGGAAAGAGAACGGGTTAAGGCACTCTTTAAAGGGTTTCCTGAGGGTACTTTTGAAGCTTATTTTGCCTTCCGCTAAGATGGAGACCTTCAGGCGTTGGACAATATAATTTATTCTTTCATTGAGTTTTATCTTCCGACTAATGTCACCAAACCTGAAAAACCCCTTCCTGACGATACTGAATTAGTCGCCACCCTTGGTCTGGATTCACTTGGAATGGTCGAGATGGTTTTTCAGATTGAAGACATTCTCGATGTAAATATTCCTGACGAAGATACTCAAGAAATCCGCACTACTGGTGATTTAAAGAAGTTTTTGCAACAAGCCGTTTTAAAAAATAAATCAGCCTCTATTAGTCCGGAAAAATAGTATATGGGCCGAAAAATACTTGTAACGGGCCTGGGGTTGATAACCAGTATCGGAAACGATAAGGCAACTGTTACTAAAAGCCTCATAGACCTCCAGCATGGATTTGAAAAAGAGCTTCTTTTAGATAATCCGAGTTTGCCAGTAAGTGTTTTCGGTACCATTAAAGGATTCGAAACATCTTCCCAGCGTTGGATAGACTGGGAGTTCCCAGAAGATTATTCGTTTGACGTATCCTGCCTCAAATCAATGGCTCCACATGGATTGTATGCCTTATGCGCCATGCTGCAGGCAATTTCAAATTCGAGTTTGAGCCCCGAGGAAATTTCCAACCCAGAGACCGGCCTATTTTGCGCGTCGGCAGGCTCCCCTTTTTTATTAAGAAATCAACTCAATACACTTATGTCATCAGGTGGCATACGGTCGAATCCTATGGGGATCTTAAACTCCATATCAGGAACGCTCAATTTTAACCTCGGAACATACTTCAAGATTCATGGTGCCAGTTCCGGTTTCGTCTCAGCCTGCACTTCTACCAGTCATGCTTTGGCTTATGCTTACGAAGAAATTCTGAGCGGACGCCAGAAGCGGATGTTTGTAGTTGGGGCGGAGGATTTAACGGCCGAAACATTTCTTCCTTTTAGCGTCATGGGTGCGTTATCTCGGAATGATAATCCAGATAAGGCATCACGTCCATTTGATAGTTCTAGAGATGGTTTCGTAGGTACTGGAGGAGCTACTGTTATGATTCTAGAAGAAAAAGAGGAAGCTTTAAGAAGAGGAGCTCCCATCTTCGCAGAAATGGCAGGGTGGGGTCAGGCTACAGATGGTTACAACCTTGCATCGCCACACCCAGAAGGTAAAGGCCTTTGTATGGCAATGGAAAACTCTTTCACCTCCTCGGGTATTTTCGCCGGAGAGGTTAATTATATCAATGCGCATGCGACTTCAACACCGACAGGTGATATTGCGGAGTCGTTAGCTATCAAATCTGTTTTTTCAGACCAAGGTCATCGTCCGTTTGTCAGCAGTACCAAAGCAATTACCGGGCATGGATTGTCGATGGCTGGAGTACTTGAAGCTGCTATTTGCACGCTGGCGATATCCGAAGGCTTTATACCTGGTGCTGCACATATTAGCGATGTTGATCCTAGTTGCAGTCATCTTAACCTTCCCAAAAATACGATACAACAATCTCCCAATGTTGTGATGAGTAATGGAAGTGGTTTTGGTGGAACCAATGTGAGCCTTATTTTTCGCAGGTGGAGTAATTAACTTTAAGCATTCCAAAATTGCAAAATGACCATCGTAAAACAGGTAAATGAAGATGCAAAGGGAATGAAAGACTTTATAAATCTCCCTTATTCTCTTTATAAAGAAGAAAAAAACTGGTGCCCTCCTTTACGCCTTGAAAGAAAACAGTTTTTCAGCAATAAAAATCCTTTTATGAAGCACAGCCAAGTGGCTTATTTTGTCGCTTATCAGAATGATATTCCCAAGGGTAGAGTGACTGCCCATATTGATGAAAACTATAATAAGTATCATCATGCCAGCCAGGGTTTCTTCGGCTTTTACGAATCGACCGATGACTCTGAAGTAGCTAAAGAATTAATGTTTGCGACCGAAAACTGGGTCAAGTCGAAAGGGATGAACTCTATTATGGGTCCATTTAACTTCTCGACGAACAACGAAATTGGTTTTTTGATAAAAGGGTTTGAAAAGCCTCCGGTGGTCATGATGCCGTACACAAAAAAATATTACCCCGAACAACTGTATGAACTGGGGTACGAAAATAAAAAAGAATTGATGGCCTATTGGTTGGATAAGAAGAGGGAAATACCTAAAACCTTTTCAAGGTTGGCTCTCCGAATTTCTGAAAAGTATGGAGACACGGTAAAAATCAGACCTTTGGATAGGAAGCGTTTGAATTCCGATCTGAAAATTTTATTGAATATCTATAACGAGGCTTGGTCGTCTAATTGGGGATTCGTCCCTATGAATGTTGAGGAAATTGATCATGTGGCCCAACAACTCAAAGCCTTCGCGGATACAAACTACATGTGTATTCTTTACAAGAATGATGATCCTGCAGCGTGTCTACTCGCGCTTCCAAACATCAATGAAGCCTTAATTCATCTTAAAGATGGGACTCTTTTTCCAACGGGGATTTTTAAATTTTTTTCAATGAAAAATAAAATTAAAACTCTCCGATTATTAATAATGGGAGTAAAGCCAGAATATCAAAAATTAGGTTTTGATTTTCTTTTATATAATCAATTCCTTAAATTTGTAATTGATGAGAATATTTACACCCAACTGGAATCATCCTGGATACTCGAAGACAATGTTGAAATGATTAATATCTTAAACAATCAGAATGCCGAACCCTATAAAAGATATGTTGTGCTGGGGAAAGCTCTGGCTTAATTAGAAGGAGAGCTGTTTAAAGAATTATTTCTGGTTTTTTTTGGTGTATTGTTTTTTTATGTCATCCCAAACATGGTCTGGTGATAGATCTTCTCCGTAGACTTGATGGAGATATTCCTTTGTTTTGGCGGGGACGTAATAATTTCTTCCTTCAAATTGAAGTTTTTCAGTTAGTGGAAATATTTGGTCTCGGGTATGTGTGCGAAGCGCTAAACGTTCTGTACGGGTTGTTTCATCGGGTTTGAAATTGGTCATTGTCCATGGCAATAGTTCCATGGTTTCATTCCCGTCTGGTTTGTATTCTAAAATATCAACAAAGGCTCCTGAATTGAAATCCACTACTCGTAAAAACGTCTTCCGGGGAATCAAAAACCTTAAAAAGGGCATTATTTTATCAAACGACCATAACCGGGAAAGTTGAATCAATTTAAATGGTTTGGGAAATTCGGATCGTAACGACCATAGATAGTCGTGGGATTCATTTGATATCGCAATATCAACATCTCTATCCCAGGGAATAAACCCTTTGTTACGGAATGTCCCTAGTAAAGTTCCTTGATCAAGCCAATATGGAATATCATGCTTTTCTAATACATCGGATGCTAAGTTCAGGCATTGGATCATTTTCACTTTCAACTCTTCGGGGCTCTGTTTTCGGTTAAATAAGAATTGGTTGTGAGGATTGGAATTTTTGAGCAATAGGTAAACAACACAAAAGGTTATAAAAAATCCAAATCCCGAGAATAAATAATTTATTGTCATGAATAACTCTGAAAAGAAAATTGCAGGCACATAGTTTATATTTTAATACTAATAGGAGACTACCACGTTTGTCTCAAGAGATGATTGGTATTAAGGATTTTTGATTTTTAAATGCAATTTTGTTAGGTTTTCCGCTTTTCTATTATTCACTAAATCATTTTAAATTCCATCGGATTATTTCAAAGAAAAAGAAATTATGAAAGCTATAGAATCAATTAAAGATTCAATTGATAAATTTGAGCGTGAAGGGGCTTTAAAAGTTGAAAATTTTTTCAGCAAAGATGATATTGATTCTATTTTGCGTTCTACTAATAAATTTGTCGAAAAAGAACCCGAAAATGGAAAATGGATGGTTTATTTTGAAGAAAATTTAAAGGAGGTTGGTAAAAAGCTAGTTTGCCGAGTTGAGAACTTTGTAGACTATGATTCTACTCTTTTTGATGTAGCTTATTCTGACAAACTATTAAAATTTTTAGAGAAACTATGTGGTGAGAAGGTCGTATTGTTTAAAGATAAGATGCATTATAAATTTCCTGGCGGAGATGGATTTAAACCACATCAGGATGTTCAGGCAAAGTGGGATAAGTACGCTCACTATTTTATAACTGTTATGGTGTCAGTAGATGAATCCATGGAAGAAAATGGATGTGTGAGAATCGCTTCAGGACACCATAAGAAAGGCCTGATAGGACGCTACTGGGAACCTCTAGAAGGTAATGAACTAAACGGCATTGAGTTTTCCTCAACCCCGACAAAACCTGGAGATATTATCATTTTCGATAGCTTTACTCCTCATTACTCAGAACCAAATATGTCCAGTAAAACCCGCCGGGCTCTGTTTTTTACATATAACGAAGCTTCACAAGGAGACTATAGGCAAATTTATTTTGCTGAAAAGAGGAAGAATTTCCCGCCAGACAATGAGAGAAAACCGGGTAGTTCATATAAATTTCGCGTTTAATTATAATGTGCTATCTATTTTAGATAATGGTTTGAGGCGGATATCTTATTTCAAGATTTCATCATAAAGTTTTACTATCTCTTTGGAAAGTAGTTTCCAGTCGAACATCTTAGCCTTCTTTAAGGCCGCTTGACTAATCTCAGAATAAAGTTGTTTGTTTGATAAGGCAGTGTGGATTGCTTGTGCTAGTTCACTTGAGTTCTTATTTTCAACTATAAAACCATTTTCTCCATTCCTGACCAACTCAGAATACCCTTTAATATTAAAAGTCACTACAGGGATTCCATGAGAAAAAGCCTCGAGTAAAATTATCCCAAAACTTTCCCCACCGATTGATGGTGCGCATAAGAGATCAGTGGAATCATATAATCTTTCTAGCTCATCGTCGGGAACTTTCCCCATCCATTTAATATTTTCTGAGTTTAGAGTGTTTTTCCATTTTTCATTCCCAGAGCCAACGACCCATAGTTGATAAGTTTGTGGATATTTTGATTCAAGAATTTTATGAGCCTTAATTAGAAATTCAAAACCTTTTCTTGGTTCATCTAAACGGCCCACAAATAAAATTTTTCTTTTTTCTTGATCATTGAGTATTCGAGTTTTGCAAATTTCTTCATCAATACAAACTCCATTGGGCACTACCTTATAGCTTCCGGGAAAGCTTTTGGAGATGAACTCTTTGGCAGCCATCGAGACAGCCAATTTGAGATGTAATTTTTTAAAGTTCTTAATCAGAAGGGGTTTCGTCAGCCTATATCCCCAAGGGTTAGTGGAATAGGTGTGAAACGTCCCAATATTTATAGCTTGAGAGTAATTAAGAACAAAATGATTGAGAAGAGGATACAGTGGTTCCTGTAAATGGATAATATCTGGCTGAAATTCAGAAAGGAATGATTTTACTTTTTTTCTGATTCGCAAATCCAGTGTTAGGTTAGAATTCGAACCGTTTGCTTTAAGGGTACTTATAGCACCTAAAGTGATGACATCTGCATTCTGATTGTTTAAGGGAGCAGAAGACGAGGCTAGGATTTTTATTTTATAATCAGAAATTTCTTTCAGGTGATGGTAGAGATTCCATAAATGATTGTTCACGCCACCTTTTACATTGATATCATAGGGAGTGGTTAACAATAGTTTTTTAGCAGGCATACGGGATATCAAAATGCACTTGGAAATTATTATTGTCTTTGGAAAATAATACTTTTAACCTCTTCACTAAAAGTGGGACTTTTTGCGATCGCTTCATCAAAGCTCTCTTTATTCAATGCCAAGCACACCGTATCTATTGATGCCATAACAGAGGCATTTCGTGGTTCTCCTGTAAGCAATGCCGTTTCACCGAAAGAATCACCTTCACCCATGGAAGAAACCTTTTTGTCTCCTTTCCCATCATTAATGTAGATATCAACGGTGCCTTGCCAAATTAAATAAAAATAGTCTCCGGCGTCCCCCTGCTTAACAATATATTCTCCTTTAGAAAACTTATGCTTATCAAACTTTCTTGTGACACCTGTTAATTCGCTAGTAGAAAGGTCTGAAAAAGTATTGCATCTTTTCAGGAAATCTAGGATTGCCAGCTCTTCTTTAATGAGAATGTTGGATATTATTCTACCATCTACCATATTAATGATTCGATCGGCACAATCCAAAATGCGATTATCATGGGTAACGATCATGATCATCGACCCATCATTTTTTGCCATATCTTTTAATAGGTCGACGACTATCCTTCCAGTTTTTTCATCCAGGGCGGCTGTCGGTTCATCGGCAAGGATAAGCTTGGGTTTATTAACAAGAGCTCTTGCTATGGCTACCCGTTGGCGCTGTCCGCCAGA
>JABJCF010000522.1 GCA_018665625.1 Nitrospina sp.
ATAGGAACACCTACTCTACTGTAAAAACAACCTACTGGGTATGTTCCAAAGCTCGGTGTCAGCTTCAAGACAAACAACTGTATCGAAAATATCATGCGTCAGGTTGGGATTTACACCGATCGGGTGAGTTACTGGAAAAACAGTGATCAGAGGCAACGATGGATGTTTAGGCGGCTCTGCAAGAAATCGAGCCAAAGTTAAGAGCTGTAGGTGGGTACCGCCATCTCAGAGAGCTCAGAGAGGCTATGAAGGACTTGAACTTTAAAGAAAATATTATTAAAGCCGCGTGAGTCATTGTTCAATTTCAACTGACAATGGGACTTTGCCTTGGCCTTAATTCCCGAACATGAAAGTAGTATGTGGGAGCCAGTAAATTTGAGTTACGCTATAGAAATGGAATAGATCCATAATAGGATTTTATCTTTTTAAAAGCACCTTTCTATCAGTTTTGACCAATAATTTAAGTTGAAAATTAAATATGATTATTCCATCCAATATAAAATTTTTTCTAAAGAAGTTTCCCGTTGCATACCGGGTTGCCCAGGATTTCTACCCTTACGTCACCTTATTTAATGCCGCCCTTAGAGGGAAAAGAGGTTGGAAAGAGCATGTTAAATCGACATGGTCTCGCCTTCGTAAAAATGAGGTGATCAAGGGTCGCCCCATGAATATAACCATCGAACCCACCAATGCATGCAATTTACTCTGTCCTATTTGTGAAACAGGCGCGAATATCTTGGAAAGAGAAGAAGCAAACATGACGTTGGATGAATTCCAAGTAATCATGAATAAGCTAGGACCCTATACCAACACACTGATGTATTATTTTATGGGTGAGCCGTTCCTCAATAAACATTCCTACGAAATGATCCGCTACGCCAAGGATATTGGTATTCCATTCATAACTACCTGTACCAACGGTGATCCTGTAAACCCAGAAAAATTAATAATATGCGGACTGGATGAAGTCAATTTTCAAATTGGCGGGATGACTCAGGAAACGCATGAGATTTATAGAATAAACAGCAATCTGGAGAGAGTATTAACCGCTCTAAAAGAAACTATTCGTTTGAAAAAAGAACGCAATTCCAAAATTCGTGTAATAGCTGGTTTTATAGTCATGAAACATAACGAGCATGAGATAGAAACTTTTCAAAACCATATGGCCGAATTGGGTGTCGACGGGATATCAGTTATCAACCCTTGTGTGCGTAATATTCCCCAAGGAGAACAATTTTTGCCTGAGAATAAAAAATATTGGGATTATGATGTCGAGGCTTTTAAAAATGGAAACCTCAAACCAATTATTCAACCTAAAAATAAGTGCGATTGGGTTTACTACTCCCTAAGTATCCATGTTAACGGAGATGTTGTTCCTTGCTGTAGAGACCCAAAGGGTGAAATGGTAATGGGAAATATTTTAAAAGAGGATCTAGATGACATTTGGAATGGACAAAATTATATCAGTTTTCGGAAGCAATTACACAAGGATCAGAGTCAGATAAAAATTTGCCAGCTATGTTCCAGCTATCCCGTCAGCCAAGTTCATTGAAAAATGAAACTATTTTTTTGATCCAGGAATATTATAATGCAAAATGATTTTTTAATTACTGTAGACATAGATTAGGCGCCGGATATAGCAATAGCTGAAACCGCAAAATATCTAATTGAAAATAAGGTAAAAGCTACATGGTTTATAACTCATGCTAGCCCTGAAGTAGAAAGATTGAAAGAATATCCCCAACTATTTGAATTAGGGGTTCATCCTAATTTTAAAAACATCCGACTGGTACCCGATGAAATAAAAACCATTATGCTTGATTTAAATAAAATAGTGCCCGAGGCAAAATCTATTAGGACTCACTCCTTAGTACAGTCCACTCCATTGATTAAAACTTTGAGGGAGGATTATAATCTTCTGTACGATGTTTCCCTATTTCTACCTTTGACTCCCAATATTTTACCACATCACTTATATTTCTCAGAAAATTCCAGTATTTGTCGGATTCCCTATTTCTGGGAAGATGATATAGAAATGTTCAACCCAAAAGGCTCGTTTTCTTTTTCAGATGAAAATTTTACAGCTGAGGGAATAAAAATATTCAACTTCCATCCCATTCACATATCATTGAATTCTTGTTCGATGACGAATTATAATTCGATGAAATCAGAATTTAATATTCCCGAATGCGAAGGTTACGAACTAGATAAATTTAAAAACAATACCACGCAAGGAACCGGAAATTTTTTTAAAGAACTAGTAACTTTTATTAAAAATCCCGAGAATAATCACGGGTACAAGATTTGCGAATTGGCTGAGAAGTGGTCGAAAATCGATAATGAATAAAAATTTTAATTCAAATTTTTAAAATAACATTTTCGCAATTTTATTAGTTAGTTTTTCTAGGTTACTATAGTTAAAAATAATTTTTGGATTCAACCTTTAAAAGAGTGTTTAAAGGCTCGAGATTTCATAATTTTTCAAAGGACTTGGTTTGAAAATAGCTATTTTGGGAAGATCCAGTCTTTTGCTCAACACAGGGAGACTCTTACATAAACAAGGGCACTCAATCAAATTAGTGGGAACAGCAGATGAAGAACAGTATTATACCGCTGGAGTGAGGGACTTTGAAGCTTTTGCTGAAGAGGTTGGAGCAATTTTTTTTAGGGATCATAAATTAAACTCAGAAAATAGAATCAAGCAATTAGTTGAATCTGAGGCGGAGATTGGAGTTTCTACTAATTGGCCATTTATTCTGAAGGAAAAAGTATGTGGCGCTCTAACTTTTGGGATTCTGAATGGTCACGCCGGAGACCTTCCTCGGTATCGTGGAAATGCATGCCCGAACTGGGCTATTTTGAATGGTGAAAATAAAATTGGTTTATGCGTTCATGTTATGGAGCCAAATAAATTAGACAGTGGACCAGTTCTTACTCGAGCTTATCTTGACAACACAAACAACACATACATTGAAGATGTTTATAATTGGATGGATCATAAATTGCCAGAATTATTTTCTGAGTCCATCAAAGGCTTGGCCAAAGGCACCCTTATTCCCAAGCCTCAACCAGAAAACCCCGATCTTGCTCTTCGATGTTATCCCAGAAGACCTGATGACAACCAGATCGACTGGAAAGATTCTTCAGAAAATATCCATCGATTAATACGCGCCAGTTCCCGTCCCTTTTCGGGAGCTTTTACTACTTTAGAAGGAGTAGGAAGGTTGACCATTTGGAGGGCGGAAGAATTTGAGCATCCAGGCAAATTTTTTGCTGTCCCAGGTCAAATTTTATTTAACCATGAAGAAGATCCTATTATAGCATGCGGCACAGGAGCGTTGAGGTTAACGGAGATTTTTCTTGATGGCGTTGAAAATTCCCTTGCAAAAAAAGAAGTAGGTCGGCGTGTTCGCTCCCGGTTAATAAACTCTTGAATTATGCGAGTCAAAAATAGTTGCTAGATTTGTTATTTTTCGAAGTATAAAATTTTAACAGTACGTATTACTCACTTTTTGAAGGAGCCTCTATGGAGTGTGTTTTTGTGCGGAATCTCCGAGGAGCATTTCCAGTCGATTTAATGTGTTGAACTCGGAGAATGTTTAGTAGCGGGTTCTATGTTTGGCTGTAACGTCGTGAAAGCCCACGAAGCCAATGATAGCGTTTTCTGCTTTCTTTTGTGATATCTAGATGTTTAATTCAT
>JABJCF010000523.1 GCA_018665625.1 Nitrospina sp.
CCATAGTCATGCTGGCCATGGCGCAGGTGACCATACTGGATAATTCTAGTATCAGTATCCCTGCAAGTGGTTTTTCAGCGCTTGGCAACGTTTGATTGTTCATGGTACTTAACCCTCTGTATCCCGGTAAGACATAATTTTTATATTACTGATAACTCCTTACCCACGTTTATCATAGGCGCCAACCAATTGACGACTTATAAATAAACCGAGAGCATATCAATAAAGCGTTTAAAAATTAACTGGTGTCGTATCAATTAGACTCCAAAATTCATTTGCCTAATGGTAAGTTGATGTTTATTGTTGCTCGCCTGCTTAATTTACAAATTCTCGGAGTTATTATGTTTTTACCTACAAAATGGCGTTGTTTATCGGTTATCTTTTTAGGTTTATTCATCACAGTTTCCCTACCTATTTCTGCTGATGAAACTAAAGATGAGGTGGTTGAAGAAGCGCCCAAAGGTTTAGAGGAGTTCGTCGCTGAATTTGAGAAAAGTACAGGTTTGTTTATCCTATATCGTGACCCAGAGAATGGCTCAGTCTATTTTGAAGTCACCGCCGAACAGCTTGATAAAGAATACATTTATTTTACATATTCAGAAAACGGTCTCGCCGAGGCAGGCCTGTTCCGTGGCAACTATCGTGAGGAGGCTGTTTTCAGACTACATAAGTACTATGACAAAATTGAGTTTATAGCAGAAAACACACATTTTTATTTCGATCCTAAGAGCGCTTTATCGCGGGCTAGCGAGGCAAATATTAGTAATGCCTTACTGGCGAGTGTCACGATTGATGCAGTGAGTGAAGATGGTCAACGGTATCTGATTAATATGGATACTGTATTGTTGCAAGAGGCTTTGCATCAAGTTAACTTTCTTGCTGATCCCGATACCCCACCGCATGAACAGTTTTCTCTGGGAAGTTTGTCCCAAGAAAAAACACGCTACGATGATTTAAAAGTCTATCCTGAGAACGTAGATATTCGGGTGATCTATGCCTATGATAATGATTCGCCTTACGTAACTGGGGGGGATGAGGTCACCGATCCTCGCTCTATGATGATAACGCTCCAGCATACTTTTATGGAGATGCCTCAAAATAGCTATGAGCCAAGATTTGATGATGCTCGAATAGGATACTTTAGAAATCAGGTGACTGACCTCACCAGCCATTCAATAACGCCTTATCGTGATTTAATTAATCGCTGGCACCTAGAGAAAAAAAATCCGTTTCTCGCGATGTCGGAGCCAGTTGAACCGATTGTATGGTGGCTCGAAAATACGACACCTGATGCTTATCGGGAAGCTATCACGCAGGGAGTGCTTGCTTGGAATGAGGCGTTTGAAAAAGCCGGTTTCAAAAATGCCATTGTCGTGAAAAATCAACCACTAGATGCGACCTGGAACGCAGGTGATGTACGCTATAACGTTCTTCGTTGGACATCTTCGCCTAACCCACCCTTTGGTGGCTATGGGCCTTCATTTAGTAACCCAAGAACAGGGCAGATTTTAAGCGCTGACATCATGCTCGAAGATATATATGTCAGTAATCGTGTCAGGTCCGATAGTATTTTTCAACCTAAGGAACCGTTGATTACGCCACTAAACCTCCGCGGGTTGTCAGCTAAGCATTGCCTCGCTAGTTTTAATATTTCCCGTGGAAACGCATTGGGTCGAGTAAGTGCTGCAGTCCTTGGTAACGAAATTGCTGCAAGTCGAATGGTCCAGGAATCCCTTTATGAGCTGACGCTTCATGAAGTTGGCCATACTTTAGGTCTTAACCATAATATGCGTGGTTCTCAGTTAGTTGATAACGACAAGATTAATGATGCCAGCCAAACTAAAGGTATTATTAGCTCATCTGTTATGGATTATAACGCGGTGAACCTCGCGCCTCCTGGTCAAGAGCAGGGTGATTTTTATACAACTCATCCCGGTCCCTATGACGTATGGGCTATTCAGTTTGGTTATGATCCAGATATTGAGGGGGATCGTCGAATAAGTCATTTGGCGCGCTCATCTGAGTCATCCTTAGCCTTTGGAAATGACGCTGATGATATGCGTGCGGTAGGTCGTGCCATTGATCCTAAGATCAACATCGGTGATATGTCTTCTGATGCTATTGGTTATGCAGCAGATCGCTTTGCGCTTCTAAATGAGTCACTAATAACGCTGCGGGCAAAGATGATTCGTCCGGATCAAAGCTGGGCTGAATTACGTAATGCTTATCAGGTTATTGCGCGTGAGCATCAAACGCAAGCCCGAGTGGTTTCTCGCTATATTGGTGGCGTTTACATCGATCGCACACTTCCCTCTAATAATACTGATGAGCCGGTACCCTATAGTCCAGTTCCAAAAGCGCGCCAAAAAGAAGCGATGGAGGTGCTCCATAATTCAGTATTTGGTGTCGATGCGTTTCAAGTATCTGCTGATTTAATTAGCCATTTGGGTATGCAACGTCGTGGTTTTGACCATTGGGGTGAAACAGAAGATCCCAAAATTCATGCTCGGGCGTTGCAGACACAAAAAGATGTCTTAAATCATTTGTTGCACCCGGTAGTGATGGCTCGCATCACTGATACTGCGTTATATGGTAATACGTATTTGCTTGAATCTGCTCTATCAGATCTAACACAGTCTGTTTTCGCAGATGATTTAAAGGGGGACACTAATTCCTTCAGACAAAATTTGCAGGTGGAATATGTTAACAGGTTGCTTTCTATTGTTTCAGAGGATGAGGGAAATCCATATGATTATCGTGCCAGATCTGCTGGTTTGGTAGAGGTTGAGCGTATTGAGAAATGGATGAAACGCTATAGTCGAAGTGGTAGTCCTGCCACCAAGGCGTCGCGTAATTATGTGTACCATCTAATCAAGCAGGGCTTAGAGCGCAGGTAATCTTGTATTTATTGTCCTGATAGGAGGGCAAAATTTTTATTTTAAAGGCTTAATATGACAATATTATTTTCCCATTCTCTAGCTTTACCCTGTGGCGCTAGTTTTTTAAACCGTTTCTCTAAAGCGGCTATGACGGAAGGTTTGGCGACGGCTGACGGGGTACCCACTGAAGCGCTAGCTCGCCTTTATGGGTTGTGGAGTGATGGTGGTGCCGGCATGTTGTTGTCGGGAAATATTATTATCGACAAAGATCATCTTGAACGTCCAGGTAACGTGGTCATTGATAGTCCGCCTAGCCCG
>JABJCF010000524.1 GCA_018665625.1 Nitrospina sp.
GATCGGATTCTGGACAGCGATTTCTTATGCTGTCGGAGCTGGGTGTTCCATGCTGGCCGGTTTTTTCGGAATGAATGCAGCGACAACATCCGGTGTTCGTACCTCTCAAGCCGCAGTTGACGGCGGACAATCCAAAGCACTTCTGATCGCATTCAATGGCGGAGCAGTAATGGGACTTTGTGTGGCAAGCTTGGGTCTTATTGGTGTCGGGGGACTATTCCTTCTGTTCGGTCGTGGAGATTCTTTTACTGTTATCAGTGGGTTCGCTATGGGAGCGAGTTCTATTGCGTTGTTCGCTCGTGTGGGCGGCGGTATCTACACCAAAACAGCGGACGTAGGTTCTGATCTGGTAGGTAAAGTGGAAGCGGGTATACCCGAAGACGATCCACGTAACCCTGGTGTAATCGCCGATAACGTAGGCGACTGCGTAGGCGACACGGCAGGGCTGGGTGCGGATATTTTTGAATCTTATTGTGGTTCCATGATCGCGGCCATCGTTATTGGTGCCAGCATGACTACCTTGCGGTTCGAATACATGGCTCTGCCTATTATGATAGCCATGGTGGGTTTGATTGCCTCGGTCATTGGTATTCGTGCTATGACATCATTAGGCAACATGGACCCTTCAGCGGCACTTAGAAACTGCACCTTTATCAGTGCAGGCTCCATGTTATTCGTGGCATTTTTTCTTATCAAAGTTATGACTCTCCCTTCAGGCGTCTTTATCGCGCTCTTGTTCGGTTGTCTGGCTGGCATCGGTATCGGTTTGATCACGGAATATTACACAGCCAGTAAGCCGGTTGTCCGTATTGCAGAGTCAAGCAATACGGGTGTTGCGACGGTAATGATCACCGGCCTTGCAGTGGCCATGGAAAGTTGTGTTGTTCCTATCATGATTATTGCATTGACCATTTTTGTCAGTGCCGAATCTGCAGGGCTATATGGTGTTGCACTTTCTGCAGTGGGTATGTTGGCAACCGTAGGCATTACCATGTCGGTTGATGCATACGGTCCGATCGCTGACAACGCAGGTGGAATTTCAGAAATGGCTGGACTGGGAGAAGAAACCCGAAAAATTACCGATGGACTGGATCAAGTGGGTAACACCACAGCAGCTATCGGAAAAGGGTTTGCGATTGGTTCAGCAGCTTTGACTGCCCTGGCCTTATTTGCAGCGTTCACTCAGGCGGCGCATATCGATTCCATTGATATCACAAAAACCAATGTGGTCATTGGTATGTTCCTCGGTGGTGTGGTTCCATTTTATGTTGCAGCACTGACCATGACTTCGGTGGGTAATGCAGCGATGACCATGGTTGAAGAGATTCGCCGACAGTTCCGCGAAATTCCGGGATTGATGGAAGGTACAGGCAAACCCGATAGCGCACGTTGTATCGACATCAGTACACAGGCGGCGTTGAGAGAAATGATTGCACCAGGCGTGGTGGCTTTTTTAACGCCTATCGTTGTAGGTTGGATGCTGGGTGCCGAAGCACTGGGTGGAATGCTGATGGGTGCAACCCTGGTCGGCGTTCTTCTGGCGCTGTTCATGTCGAACGGTGGTGGAGCCTGGGATAATGCAAAAAAATATGTGGAAGCAGGGAACCTGGGTGGTAAAGGTTCCGACGCTCATCACGCAACAGTAGTGGGAGATACGGTAGGTGATCCTCTTAAAGACACCTCTGGCCCTGCAATGAACATTCTCATCAAATTGATGTCTATTGTTTCGCTGGTTATGGCACCGTTTTTTCTCTAGTAGTCTTAGTTTTCTTTTAAAGGGATGGGGGGATTCCCCCATCCCTTTTTGTTTTTCAGGAGATTGTAATTGTTAAAATTTGGTATTCACGATTTCATCAATGCCCAACCCATATTGGCTACCTTGCTGGAAATGGGTGAGTGGATAAAGCTGGATATCCATACGGCTACTCCTGCCCGCCTTGCTGAACAACTCAATCTAGGGAATTTGGATTTTGCTATGATTCCTGCAATAGAATATTTGAAACAGGCAGATAGCTTGCGTTTATTTCCGGGAATATCCATTGCATCTAGAAATCAAGTCGGCACTGTGCTTCTCGTTTCCAAATATCCCCTGCCAACCATTGAATCTTTAGCTATTGATAATCGGTCACGCACTTCTGTGGCTTTATTGAAGTTGATGTTTAAAGATGAACTATCACCAGATTTGAAATGGGTAGACTGTGACCCGAATCCTGAAAAAATGTTGCAAGAGCATGATGCCGCACTCATTATCGGTGACCCTGCTTTAGGATTTAAAAAAGAAGGAACGACAATATACGATCTCAGCGAAGAATGGTTTCAAAGAACAGGAAAAACTTTTGTACACGCTGTGATTGTCGCTAGAGAAGGGATTGAAATTGAAGAGCGAATTGTGGAAATCTTTCGTGTGGCCAAGCAGGAAGGATTGATGAAAATAACCACCATTGCCCGGGCTCAGGCCCGTAAAACAGGTTTTCCCGAACCTTTGTTGATTGATTATCTAAAAAATAAAATTCGCTACAATCTGGGAGCCGAAGAATTAGACGGGTTGAGCTATTTTCAATCTCTTTGCCAGTCCGCCGGGCTCATTGAAAAAAAACCCCCCTTTAAATTTGCGTTTGACGAAGAGACCATTTAACCTTTTATATACTGGTATTCTTTGAAATAAATCACTTTTGGTTTTTGTCAGCTTTTCACCACGGCAAAGAAATTTAATCTACTTTGAATTGAAGAGATTATTGTAAAAACCAGGAGTGTCATGAACACTTGAAGAGTGGATATAGAAAAGATAAATAAGCACCCTTTAACTCGCTTTGGAGTTGCAGTTTTTGTTGTCCTTATAGCGATGGGTTTGAGAGTGTGGCCGTTGGGGGGTCTGGAATTACGGTTGGCCTGGGTTACTTTTTATCCGGCTGTTATGGCTTCCTCTCTTCTTGGTGGATTTGCCACGGGGATGTTATCGACTGTTTTATCGGTCTTGATTGTTTTAATCTGGTCCCCTACGGGGCAACCCTTTATCGATGACCCGGGGGACTGGCTCGGAGCACTCGTTTTTTCGTTTAATGGTGTTCTGATATCAGTCATGGGTGGATCCATGCATAAATCCAATAGGCGTGTTACATTGGCTAAAGAACAAGCGGAAACCGCAAATAAAGCCAAAAGTGTATTTTTGGCAAACATGTCCCACGAGCTTCGCACTCCACTAAATGCCATACTCGGATTTTCCGAGATGTTGGAAAAAGAACCCACGAACACTCCTGACCAAAAAGAAAAACTCACAATAATCAATCATAGCGGCGAACATTTATTGACCATGATCAATGATGTGCTGGACCTTTCCCAGATTGAGGCGGGCCGGATAGAATTGAAGCAAGAAGCGTTTGATCTGCCGCAAATGTTGAAAACCATAAGCCAGATGTTTGAATTACGCGCCGAAAGGGAAAAGCTGGGTTTTAATCTGGAATTTGATCCAGAATTACCCCAATACGTCATGGCAGATGTCGGCAAGTTGAGGCAGGTTCTCATCAACTTATTGGGTAACGCAGTGAAGTTCACAGATGAAGGTGAGGTTTCTTTGCGAGCCCGTTTTCTAGACAAGGACGAACAAAGTGTTCTGCAACTGGAGGTACAGGACAGTGGGCCAGGAATTCTACCTGAGAACCTGGAAGCCATTTTTAATCCCTTTATACAGCTGGAGCAGGCAGGTTCCAAGGGTAGCGGGCTGGGTTTAACAATCAGTAAAACGTTTGTTGAACTTATGGGAGGTGAAATAACCGTACAAAGTCAAACTGGAGTGGGATCGTTATTCAGGGTGGCTATTCCGGTGACCCTGGCAACCGCATCCGAGAACAGAGCCCTTGAAGTAAAGGGTCCCGTGGTAAAAGGCCTGGACCCGGGTCAAACGGACTGGCGCATCCTCGTTGTCGATGATAATGCTGAGAACCTGTTGTTGCTGAGCAGTCTGCTCAATGAGGTGGGCTTTGAAGTTCGGGTGGCAGATAATGGCCAAGAAGCCATTGCAATCTTCAAAGAGTGGGAACCTCATTTCATCTGGATGGACATGCGTATGCCAGGGATGAATGGTTATGAAGTAACGAAAAAAATAAGAACTTTGCCAAACGGGGATAAAATAAAAATTGTTGCCCTAACTGCCAGTGCTTTCAAAGAACAGAATAAGGATATTTTACAAGCGGGCTGTGACCAGGTTTTACATAAACCTTTTAGGACTCAAGAAATATTTGAAGCCATGGCCAAGCATCTTGGAGTAGGTTTTACCTATGAAGAAAACGAGAAAGTTGCGCCCGTTTTTTCAGCAGAACCCCTTACTGGAGAGATGTTGGCAGAGTTACCGGCTGATCTTCGACAGATGTTAGAGGTCGCCGCACAAAATCTGGATATTGCGGAAGTTCAACAAGTGAATAAAATTATCCGAAGCAACCATCCTAAAATTGCTGAAGGTTTAAACTCTTTGATTCAGGAATTCCAGTTTAACCAAATTATCGATTTGTTAAACGCCAAAAAGCCACCGCATCCTAACCCTGGAAATAACAATATTCATGAGTAATAAAGGTGAAATCATGGTGGTCGATGATACTCCGGACAACCTCAGGTTGTTTAGTGACCTTTTGGTTGCTGAGGGTTATAAAGTACGACCCACTCCAGATGCGCAACTTGCAATTAAATCTGCATTTGCTAATCCACCCGACTTGATTCTGCTGGACGTGAAGATGCCTGTTATAAACGGTTTTGATGTATGCAAAAGACTGAAACAGGATGAACGCACTGAAAATATCCCTGTCATTTTCATCAGTGCATTGCAGGATACAGAGGACAGGGTAAAGGGGTTTGAATGCGGAGGGGTGGATTTCATCACGAAACCGGTTCAACGTGAAGAGGTGATTGCTCGGGTTTCCTCCCAGTTAGAGTTGTTCAGGGCAAGATCGCTGCTTGAACAAAAAAACCAGGAGCTTTCAAAAGCCAATTTAAAACTACAGGGTCTGGATAAACTTAAGAGCCTGTTCATCGCTAACATGTCACATGAGTTGCGCACACCCTTAAACGCTATCATTGGTTTTGCGGGCGTTATGCTCCAGGAAATCCCTGGTAAAGTTAATGAGAAGCAGAACAACTATCTAAATCGGGTAACCTCCGCGGGAAAGCATCTCCTGGGTTTAATCAATGATGTCATCGATATTTCAAAAATTGAATCAGGACACCTTGATGTAAATCCGCAACGCTTTTGTTTAAAGCAACTCGTCGACGAAGCGATCGAAATAATTAAACCTCAGGCAAATAAAAAACAACTTTCCATTGAAGTTGATGCAACGGCCTGGCCGGAAATAAATACGGATTACAAACGCCTGTTCCAATGCCTTTTAAATTACTTAAGCAACGCTATCAATTTTACTGATCAGGGGACCATTACCATTATTGTGCGAGAAGAGAATAATAATTTGAAAATTGGTGTTCAAGACACAGGAAAGGGTATTCCCGAAGCGGGTATTCCAAACCTGTTCCAGGCGTTTGATCGCCTTCAAGCCTTTCGAAACGAGGAATCTGAGGGTTCGGGTTTAGGACTTTATTTAACTCGTACCATTGTAACTGGAATATTAAAGGGGTCCGTTGCTGTAGAAAGTCAGATTAATAAGGGCAGTACCTTCTATATTCAAATTCCGAAAGACTTGAAAATCGACACCCATATAATTGAGAAAGTGATATGACAACAGTGCTGGTTATTGAAGATAACGCTGATAATATGGAAATCATCACCGCTTTATTGGGAAATGCTGGATATCAGATTTTTACTGCAATGACAGGAATGGAAGGGCTGGAAATGGCTATTGCTAAACGACCTGATTTTATCCTTCTTGATATTTTAATGCCGGACATAAACGGTGACGAAGTATTGCAAAAATTGCGCGCGACGGAAGAAGGAAAAGATGTTCCGGTAATTGCTGTAACATCGTGCGCAATGATCGGCGATAGGGCGCGGTTACTGGCTGCCGGGTGTAATGGTTATATTGAGAAACCCATTGATCCGATGACAATAATAACTCAGATCAGAGAAATTTTAGGTGAAACCCAATAAATTTATGGGCAGCGGTATTGATTTCTTCTAACTAAAAGATTTCATTAAAAAATCTTTTCCTTTATTGAAACCTGTTTTAATCAGCTCACCCACTTTTGCCAACGTCGCTTCAAAAAAATCGAGATAAGCCTGAACCGCTTCATTCCTCTCGCCCTCTATTTGCAGCGCAGGTTCTTCAACGGGTCTGTGAATAGGCTCTTCTACAACAGAAGAAACTGGGGGCGAACTTGGAACAACAGGGGTGGGTTCCACCTCTTCGACGGGTTCTTCTTCCAATTCTTCA
>JABJCF010000057.1 GCA_018665625.1 Nitrospina sp.
CTATAGGCATTGGCGATTTACTTATTAAACCAAGGGTAATCTTGTCACTAATGCTCATCTGATGATGAGCCTGCACTATTTCCTGCTCTGCTGTGACTAATTGTATCTTTTGTTGAAAGCCCTGTCCGGAGACGATTAATCGTATTTTTTCCCGGGTCTTATAGAGACGCGATACATTATTATCATTAGCAGTTCCTACAAACCCCGATTTTTTCGTGAAACTATAATTAACCCATTCACTGGCAAGTAGTTTTTCATCACGGTCAATTATGCCACCTAAATCAGTCAGTAAATTATCAAGGTATGATTTTTCTGAAACTTTCTCGAGCGCCACCACGTAATTTTTAAAAAAAACCGGGTCGTCAAACAGAATATTAAAAATAGGGTAAGCACGGTTGCCGGGTGACTGAAAAAAACTCCTTCCTGCGCCGATAAGGGTATTAAAATAACCATCGGTATTTCCATCATAATAAATTGTTTCCAGCTTGGAAGTGATTGGGTTGTAATAGAGCCTGAGGCTACTCCAATGTGCTCCATGACCGCCTCCAAGCAAATCAACAATGGCACAATATTTTGCCAGCTTTTTTACATCAAATACCTCGCTCACCGTCAACTCACCTTTTACTAGTGCGCGGAGAAGCTGTGTTGCTTTTTGGTACTGCTGATATAAAACGGGATCTCTTTGAACCACTCCTGATTTGGCGGCGTCAAAAAAGGTTAATGCCGAACTAGCGATTTTGATAACTGGCCCATTTTTGCGCTGATTATTTTCAATTAATCGTTTCTCGAAATGTTCCTCCAGGGCATATATCCCCATATTCTTGCCATTTATCGTGACATATATAAAATCATACCGTAGCCCAAGAAGGCCTTCTCGTTTTATCGAAAGATGGGCTAACTTTTCTAACATCCAATTTCTTTGGAGAGGGTGCTGGATGGAGAATTGTTTCATACCCAGTATTGTTTTTTTGCCCTTTACGAGGATGCGAAAAGACCATTTATCCTGTTTAAGGTGAGCAATATTTCCCTTAAAACGGAGCTTCACCTTGTAGGTGTCATCCTGAAAACGAATTTTACCGGGAACATATTTATCTTTATAGTGAATGACCCTTTTTGCACTCAGCGACTGTCTCCTGTGAATAATAAGAGATTCCCAGTTTTTGTGTTTTACCTCTATATAAAGCCTTCTAACCCCCTGAATATCCGGCGCACCCTCCTGAATGCCTCTGCCAAACCGGTTGCCGTCCCCATCTCCTGTGTATGGTGGTATGTATCCGATAAGTTGGTATGTGCTTTCCATTATGTCATTGCTTAATGACGTGATCATGCCTTTGTCAGAAGACATAACGAAAGAAACAACGGACGTAGACGCTATGCCCAGAAGCAACGTAAATGTGCTGATTCTTTTTCTTGATTGCTTGAGAAATGTCCGCCAATTTTTTCGGCGGGGCGGCCGTTTGATGATCATTGACCGCCACGTTCAAAGTCAACGAAGCTAATTTCAAGATCAGGTTTGATGTCGCGCAATTGTGTGGTCAAGTGAGTCAGTTGTTCAGCATTTTCTATTCCAACAAGATAAATAGCCTCAGTTAATCCCGCTGAAATTGAAAGACGTTTGATGTTGATTGCATCGCAATTTTGTTTGAGGATTTCATTGATTTTTTCCACGATACCGTTATCCGTTTCAGTGCTTCGAGCCGTCAAATACAAATTTTCATGACTAGTACTCGTATTTCCACGTCGAAGGAAAATTATCGCCAAAACAATGATCACAAAAGCTGAAGTTGTTATGAGAATCTGGTTGGCACCCAGTCCTAATCCTATTCCCACAGAGACAAAGAGGTAACACAGTTCTTCGGGTTCTTTAATGGGAGTGCGGAATCGAACAATTGAAAGGGCTCCGATCAACCCCAGAGAAAGTGCAAGAGAAGATTTCACAACTGTAATGATAAACATGGTGGTCATCGCTACAAGAACAAACGTTTGCCCAAACGATTTCCCGCTAGATAGAGGGCGGCCAAATCGGACGTATACAAGGCTAAGCAAGTATCCGTAAAGGAATGCTAATAGTCCGCTCAAAAGAAAGATGCCCAACGTGGGCGGGGCACCAATGTTTGTATACAAATCTTTAACTGCTTGAACAGCTGAAGGGTTCATTTTTATTCCTTAGATTATTTGTTATGGTTTCTGATGCTTTTTGTCGAGATTGTAATCTCGTGACTTCAGATTTTTTTGTCTAGTTGCTTCAAAAAATCCTGATACGCTTTTTCGATCCCGTCCTTAAGTTTCGTTTGTGCTTGCCAGCCAAGTTGTCGCATACGTTCTACTGATAATAACTTTCGCGGGGTGCCATCGGGTTTACTTGAATCAAAAACAATTTCTCCCTGAAAGCCAACTACGCTCATTACGGTTTCTGCCAGTTTACGAATGGTTACTTCCTTACCCGTTCCGACATTGAACAATTCTTCTGATAATTGATTTTCCATAAGGAAGATATGGGCATCCGCCGCATCATCAGCATATAGAAACTCACGCATGGGTTTTCCACTTCCCCAGACAACCAGTTGCTTATCGCCGCGCAATTTTGCTTCGTGCGCCTTGCAAATTAAGGCGGGTAACACGTGACTGGTGTTCAGATCATAATTGTCATTAGGACCGTAAAGGTTTGTGGGCATGGAGGAGACGTACTGTGTGGAATATTGCCGATTATAATTTTCACACATTTTGACACCAGCAATTTTTGAAATCGCGTAAGGCTCATTGGTGGGTTCGAGCGATCCCGTCAAGAGGTGTTCTTCTTTCATGGGTTGGGGGCAATCGCGGGGATATATACAACTGGACCCTAAAAAACAGAGCCTCTGAACCCCGGCAAGGTAAGCCCCGTGAATGAGGTTGGTCTCGATGGCCAGGTTTTCATATATAACCTGTCCGCGAAAAGTATTGTTGGCATGGATGCCACCCACTTTTGCCGCCGCAATAAAAATATATTCAGGTTTCTCTGTTTTTAAAAAACTAAACACAGCCTCCTGGTTAAGGAGGTCGAGTTCTTTGCGTGTGCGGGTTAGCAAATTACTATAGCCTTTTTTTTGGAGGCCTCGTATAAGCGCTGATCCAACCATCCCCTGATGGCCCGCAACATATATTTTAATGTTTTTGTGTATTTGAAGGTCGGCCATTATTGTCAGGGCTCATGGCGGTTGTAGGCCTCATAGCCGTGTTTTTGTACCAAATCGTCACGTTCAGCGGCCTTAAGGTCTTCACGAATCATTTCGGACACCAATTCGGAGAAGGTGGTTTTTGGAGTCCAGCCTAATTTTTCTTTCGCCTTACTTGCATCGCCGAGCAGACTTTCTACTTCCGTAGGGCGGAAGTAACGTTCATCAATGGCAACGATGCATTTTTCCTGCTCATCGTAGCCTTTTTCATCAACGCCTTTACCTTTCCAACTTATGTTTATGCCAATTTCTTTGGTGGCGGCCTCAATAAATTCGCGAACACTATATTGAATTCCGGTTGCAACAACGAAGTCTTCTGGATGGTCTTGTTGCAGAATCAGCCACTTTGCTTCTACATAATCCCTAGCATGACCCCAGTCTCTTTTTGCATCGAGGTTTCCTAGGTAAAGGCAGTCTTGCAGGCCGAGTTTGATGCGTGCCAAACCGCGGGTGATTTTACGCGTGACAAAGGTTTCACCTCGCACAGGACTTTCGTGATTGAACAAGATGCCATTGCAAGCAAACATGCCATAGGCTTCGCGGTAATTGACCGTGATCCAGTATGCGTAAAGTTTAGCGACAGCATAGGGACTGCGGGGATAAAAGGGAGTGGTCTCTTTTTGTGGCACCTCTTGCACCAGCCCATAAAGTTCAGATGTGGATGCCTGGTAGAAACGTGTTTTCTCTTTTAAATCTAGAATACGTATTGCTTCCAGTATTCGCAAAGCACCCAAGGCATCGGAATTTGCCGTATATTCTGGTTCTTCAAATGATACGGCAACATGACTTTGTGCGGCTAGATTATAAATTTCATCGGGTTGAACTTTTTGGATGATGTGAAGCAGACTACTGGAATCTGTCATATCTCCGTAATGCAACATGAAATTGCGATTGTCTACATGAGGGTCTTGATAGAGGTGGTCAATCCGATCTGTGTTGAAAAGCGAAGTTCGTCGCTTTATGCCGTGAACAACATAGTTTTTTTTTAATAGAAATTCAGCCAGATAAGAACCATCTTGACCGGTGATCCCCGTGATAAGAGCAATTTTTTGCTTCATATTTTAGTTCTCTCCAGTTTTTCTATCCATCCTTGTTTGTGACTCCACAAGGCCAGATATCCTTTAATTGTACGGAGAAACTTCATTTTACTTTTTCCTTTTCGCAAGGAAGAATCAAGTTCCATTGCCACTTCGGATAAAGACATCCTAAGCATAACAATTTTCATGACCATTTCAACCATACTCTCGAAACCCACGCATTCTACTATCCCTGGTCCAAAAACGCGTTGCATTTTCAACAATACCTTTGCCCTATATAATCGAAAAAAAGAACTTGCCGTAAGGATTCCATGTATGCCCAGCAAGTCTTTTACAATTAGATTTGCTCCACTGCTTAGTAATTTTCTTAAAAATGAAGTTTGAGTAAAGCCTCCGCCATACATATAGGGACTTGCAAACACCATATCAAAACCTTCGTCGGAACGGACCAGCATTTGTTTTATCAATTCA
>JABJCF010000525.1 GCA_018665625.1 Nitrospina sp.
ATATTTGCCATTTTGAATACCTGAAACAAATGGAAACCACGGATGATCTTTTAGTCCAAATGGGAATGGATGATATTGATGTGATCCTTGTATTCAATAAAATTGATTCGATAGAAGATATCGAAGAGCTAGACAAGGCACAGGAAAAATTTCCATCCGCCATTAGCATTTCTTGCAAAACTGACGAAGGAATCGATTCAGTCAAACAAAAAATTGTCACCCGGTACGAAAAAAATCTTGCGCATTTCCAATTGGATCTGGAACATTCTCAGGCTGGCTTGATTTCTAAAATCCGAAAATTCGCTCTAATCACCAAAGAAGATTATAAAGAGGACGGCATTTGCCTGACCCTCAAGCTACCTCCTGGGGGAAAAACAAAATTAGATACTTTATTATCTTCTCAAGAAACTCCCGCTAACAACTGACTATTTCTTCATCAACTCCAAGGCAACATATAAACCGGCATCAGTTACAGTATATTTGCCCTGGACTTCATCTTTCTTTTTCAAGTTTCCCAAAGTCTTCAGGCCGTCCGGCTGCGTTTGATCACTTACTATAACAGTGAACCGCTTTTTCGTTACTGGATCTTTAATTCCTACTTTGTTTTTATCTGAAAGGACTTTTTTTACCACTCCTGAAAATGGAACGACATCTCCGGCTGAGGCAATCCCAACAGAAAGAAAAAGACACAAAAGAAACATCATTACAGCGATACCACCACGATATATCTTGTTCATTTTAACCCTCACTGACTGAATTAATCATTTTAGTAAGATGGCATTATAAGATGATAAGATTCGCGAGATTCGCGGCTAGTTTCTTTTTCCCATGTGGACCTTTGAAAAACACCTCCAGCTTCAAATCTTCCTCTTCTCCTGTACGATTAATAACTATTCCAGAACCAAACTTAGGGTGTAAGACCTTGGTTCCAATAGAGTAATCAACTTCCGAATCGGATTGTACGGCAAAAGATGAATTTGTTGATTCCCCATACTGCACGGGGGTTTTCATTTGGTAATCCTGAAAATTTGATTCTCGCACCATTACTTCATCTGGGATGGAGTGTAAAAAATCCGAAGGCAGGTAGTTGAAAGTATTGCCATAAATTCTTCGTCGTCTGGCATGAGAAATAAACAGTTTCTTTTTTGCACGGGTAAATCCTACATAGCATAACCTTCGCTCTTCCTCATATTCAGCAGAGTCTGACATGGAACTCGCATGCGGCAAAAGTCCATTCTCCATCCCAACCACGAATACAGCTGAAAACTCCAACCCTTTGCAAGTATGCAAGGTCATAAGAGGAAGAACACCTCGCTCATCATCGAGGTTATCAAGGTCGGCAACCAGAGCTGTGGAATCCAAAAACTCCCGTAACGAACCATTTTCATTTTCAACCAACTGCTCAACCGCCGAATAAAGTTCGTTTAAATTTTCCATCCGGCCTTTGCTTTCTCGTGTATCTTCATTTTTGAGCATGACCGCATACCCTGATCGGTCAATCACTTCTGATAATAGTTCCAGAGGATTAGATTGCCTGAATACCTGATCCAAATGGTCTATGATACTGACAAAGTCTTCAATTTTTCTCGCAGCCGCTGTTCCCACCAACCTCTCCCGCCCTACCTCGCGAAGTCCTTCCAATAAAGTAATATCTTTCTGCCGGCAAAAAGCCTCAACTTTTTCCAGAGATGTTTTTCCAATTCCTCTTGCAGGAACATTTACAATACGCTTTAGAGACACTGAATCTTCAGGGTTAATAAGCACACGCATATATGCAAGCACGTCTTTAACCTCTTTTCTCTCATAGAAGCGCAGCCCACCAATTACTTGATAAGGAATTTCAGATTTCCTTAAGAAATCCTCTATGACCCGGGACTGAGCATTGGTTCGATATAAAACCGCAATTTCATTGAAAGAAAATCCTTCCTCCTGACATAAGTTTTGAATACGATCACATACAAATGCCGCCTCGCTTGTCTCATCCTCAGCCTTGAAGCAAACAACCGGATCTCCCTTTTCGTTCTGAGTCCATAATGTTTTCTCATTGCGGTTCAGATTTTCTCGAACCACGCTCCCCGCAGCATTTAGAATGTTTTGAGTCGACCTGTAATTTTCCTCCAGCTTAATGACTGTCGTGCCGGGATAATCTTTTTCAAATTTAAGAATATTTTCAATATTCGCACCTCTCCATCGGTAAATACTTTGATCATCATCGCCGACCACACAAACATTATTAACATCTCTAGAGAGCAAGCGTATCAGCTCATACTGAGCTGCATTGGTATCCTGAAACTCATCGACTAAAATATATTGAAATTTTTTGTCATAATGTTCGCGTAACGAGGAAACCTGCTGAAGTAATCTTGCAGTGAAGGCCAACAAATCATCAAAGTCCAATGCATTATTTGACTTTAAAGCTGCCTGGTAAACGGGATATAGCTCACCCGCCTTCATCTGGTTTCCATAAGACATACTATCCAAATCCAACTGCTCTGGAAGGAGGAAGTCATTCTTAAATCCGCTGATGCCATTTAAAAGAGATTTGGGTGGGAACGCATCCGTACTTATTTGGGCTGCTTTCATGCACTGCTTTATTAAAGTCAATTGATCCTGTGCATCATAAATCGCAAAGTCATTGGAAAAACCCAACTCAGAAATATGCTTTCTCAGCATTCGCAGACAAAACGAATGGAATGTGCTGACCCATGGGGAAGCCCCAGCATGATCCAGCATTCCTCGAATCCGCTCCTTCATCTCCCCTGCTGCTTTATTAGTAAAAGTGATGGCTAAAACACTTTCGGGATCGACACCTCGCTCACGAATGAGATGAGCAATGCGATAAGTGATAACACGCGTTTTACCCGACCCTGCTCCGGCGACAACCATTGAAGGGCCCTCACTGTGGCAAACGGCTTGATGCTGTTGTGGGTTTAATGATTCAAGATTCATAAGACTTTCAGGAAGGGTATTGGGGGAGCTTCGACTATTTATTTAAACCATTGCCTCCCAGGCTATTGAAGCCAATGCTTCAATATACGTAGGAGAAAAATTTAAGGACTCTGTTCGATGCAGGTTTAGTTTTCTGTCTTCCGCATATTTTTTAAACTCTATATCAATATCAAAAAGAATTTCTACATGATCACAAACGAAACCCACTGGCACTACCAAAACAGTTTTAGAACCCACTCGGGAAATTTTGTCTAAAACAGATTCAACTGTCGGCCCCAACCAGGGAACGGGTATCATGCCCTGGCTTTGATAGGCCTGATACCAATGTTGCGGCTTAACACGATCAACGAGTAATTCGACGGTTTTATTAAACTCCTGATCATAAGGATCACCAAGTTCAATGGACTCTGAAGGAATACTGTGCGCTGTGAAAATAGTGTAAATGGATTCAGGTTTTTGCGGTTCTAATTTTTTCAAAGCCTCCTGGTACTTCTCCGCAAACACATCTATCAATAGAGGATGGTTGGCCCAACTCCCAACAAAATGGACATCTATATTCTCACCGCCACAATTTTTTAAAGCTTCCTTAAAAGCATTAAAGTAAAGCCGGGTGCTCCATGTACTAAATTGAGGTGCCAGGCAAAGGGCAATTACTTTTTCGACCCCATCCTCTTTCATTCGCTTAACTTCATCACGAATATAGGGGCTCCAATTGCGCATTCCCACATACACTTTAAACTGAGGGCCTTCCTGATTGAGGAATTTTTCTAACCGATGTGCAAGTTCGGCAGTTATTCCCCTTAAGGGGGACTTACCGCCAATCTGTTCGTAACGATCACGAATTATATCGATGACTTCGGGTGTTGATTCCTTACCCCCGCGGATTTGCTTTAAATACTCTGGGATATCATCCGTAGATTCTGGCGCCCCGTGCGCCATAAGAAAAATACCGGTCAGAGGCGAGGTATCACTCATATTTAAAATCGTGAACCATCTCGGCTACTGCTTTGACATGGTCTACCGGTGTATGTTGCAAGATGCCGTGTCCCAAGTTAAAAATATAACCGTTGGGGCCGGCACGGCGGAGGATATCATGAACCCTTTCCCGGATGACCGGAAGCGGCGCAAAGAGAGTCACCGGATCGAGGTTACCTTGAACGGGCTGATCAGCACCTAAAATTTTTCGAGCTTCGTCAATTTCAATACGCCAGTCGAAACTGATTACATCTCCTCCGGCTTTTTGAACCTGATCCAGCATGGTAGATGTACCCGTACTAAAATTTATTATGGGTACATCCAAATCTTTTAGTCCGTCAAAAACTCTTTTCAAATGTGGCTGAATGTATTTTTGATAATCGTGAGGACTGAGACACCCCACCCAGCTATCAAATATCTGAAGAGCTTGCGCGCCTGCATTCACCTGCATTGTCAAATAATCTACAAGCATCGTGCAAACCTTATCCATCAATAGGTTCCAAACATCCGTGGATTCATACATCATCAATTTAGTAGTTGTAAAGTCACGCGACTTTCCACCCTCGATCATATAGCTACATAAAGTAAAAGGTGCTCCTGCAAATCCGATGAGAGGAATTTTTCCATCAATTTCTTTACGCACGAGTTTGATCGCATCGCCTACAAACCCAAGCTGTTCTTCTGCATTCACCGGCTTAAGGTCTTCAACGGCTTTTCTGTCTCTCACCGGGCGAGGGATAACAGGACCATCCCCCGCAGAAAATTCAAGACCAGTCCCCATAGGTTCGAGGGGAAGAAGAATATCAGCGAAAATTATTGCGGCATCTATATCCAAGACATTCAGCGGTTGCATTGTGACTTCACAAGCCAACTCAGGTGTTTTACACATTTCCAGAAAGGTATACTTTTCTTTCAGGTCTCGGTAAACTTTCATATACCTACCAGCCTGACGCATAAACCAAACGGGTGTCTTGTCTACCGGTTCACCCCGGCACGCTTTTAAAAATCGGAATTCATTTGAATCGTTCATAGCCCTCTAAATAGAATAAGGATAAAATTTTACTGATTATAAGACGTGGCTCCGACATGTTCAACGGTTTGTTTGATTAAGTCGGGAAAGCTAAAATTTCCTTATGAGCCCCCTATAAATCGCTCTCGAACCGCTTCAATTTCCCTCAAAACAATAGGCTCCTCCTCTTGGGCAAGCTTCTCATCCAATAGAGGAATACATTCAGACTGCATAAGTTCTCCCAAAGCCCAAACAATATGTGCGCGAACTAGAGGCTCCTTATCCTCAAGGGCTTTGGTCAAAAAAGGTATTGCCTCTGGGTTTTGGGAGTTCCCCAATGCAACCGCCACGTTCCTTAATAATCCGCGACGTTTAATTCTTTTTATCGGGCTCCCTTTGAACTTTTTTCGGAATTCCTCATCATCCATTAGAATCAATTCGGTCAGCAAAAAATTACTGTCTACGGACTTGAAAGCAGGCTCTTCAGTCCGGACAGCATAGGTATTCCAAGGACAAACGATTTGGCAATCATCGCATCCATAAATTCTGTTTCCGATAGCTTTTCGAAACTCAGTAGGAATAACCCCTTTGAGCTCTATGTTTAGGTAGGAAATACATTTTTTTGAATCCAACACATAAGGCGCAACAATAGCATCGGTAGGGCAAATATCGATACAACTACGACAGGTACCACAATGATTTTCTGCCGCTTTTGACTCGGGTAACGCAACATCAACCAAAATTTCTGAAAGAAAATACCAGGACCCGATTTCTTTAGTGAGTAAATTAGTATGCTTACCAATCCAGCCTAATCCAGCTTGTTCAGCCAGCGGCTTTTCAAGTATAGGTCCTGTATCGACATAAATTTTCGTTTTACAGTCTTGAAATTCTTTTTGGATAATTTTTTCCAAGTCTTTCAATCGGGGGGTGATAATATCGTGGTAGTCCTTATTTAAAGCATATAAGGAGACATCCCCTATTTCAGGAAAGTCTAGAAAGTCCATTCCCTTTTCTGCAGTTAAATAATTTGCCCTCAAACAAATAATGCTTTTGACATCCTCCAGAACCAGATCGGGGTCACAGCGCTTTTCTCCACCGCGAGCCAAATAGTCCATATTTCCTGCATACCCGAGGGCCAGCCACTTATTGAAGTTTTCGCCCGCCCTTCCGACTTCTGGATGAGCAATACCAAATCCATTGAAACCCAGGGCATAGGCCTGTTCTTCAATAATCTTTAATTTATTAGTCTTTTCCAAATCAATAATCATATTAACAAACAAAAAACCAAATCATAAATAAGACAAAAATCCCACTAAAAAGCATAATTTATTTAGTTTTTTATACTGTTTCTATTTGCCCCCACGGCGAGTGGTTGAAGGTGTCTCGTTATTTTGATATTCTCAACAGTGTTTCACCGAGATAAGAATTAAAACCCCAACAGGAAAAAAAATTGAATAAAACGGGTTACATATCAGATCCATTTTATTTAAAACACGAGAACGAACCTCACCCAGAGAACCCGGGTCGTTTGACCGCTATTCAAAATAAAATCGAATCTTCAAAATTTTACAACAACCTTACATTAATACAACCCCGCAAAGCCACTGTAGAAGATATCGCAAAAGTTCATGAAAAAGGATATATAGAAAGTGTAGAGCAGAGCTGTAAAAATGGGGTTCGTAATCTAGATGCCGATACCGTGATTTCCCCTGATTCCTACGAAGCGGCACTATTAAGCGCAGGTGCCGGGTTGGAAGCTCTAGACCAAATAATAGAAGGCACCATTGATAACGCATTTTGCGCTGTGCGACCACCGGGTCACCATGCAGAACAAAATAGAGCGATGGGATTTTGCCTATTCAACAATGTCGGAGTAATCGCTCGCTACGCCCAGGAGGTTAAACAGCTGGACAAAGTTTTCATTTTTGACTGGGATGTTCATCATGGAAATGGGACACAACACTCCTTTTACAAAGACTCCTCGATTTTCTACAGCAGCACCCATCAATATCCGTTTTATCCCGGCACTGGAAGTAGGGAAGAAACAGGAACGGGTGATGGATTGGGATCTAATCTAAATTTACCCATGCAAGCCTTTGCAGGCGATACCGACTATATCAATGCAATAGAAAACAAATTAATACCAGCTATTCAAAAATTCAACCCAGATTTGATTATCATTTCGGCAGGATTCGATGCTCACGAAAACGATCCCCTAGCTCAAATTGAGCTGAGCACGGAATGTTACGGAAAAATGACCCAGCAACTTCTAGAAGCAGCTGACAACGTCTGCGAAGGAAGAGTATTATCAATGCTGGAAGGCGGATATGACTATACCGCCTTGGGAGACTCGGTCCATCTGCATGTAGAAACTCTGCTAAACCCCTAGACAGGATTATTGCTTGATGTCACATCCATCGAATTTAATATTTTCTGAAAATAATAAGATTATGGCGATGGCCATTATGATTGCGCTGGGAGTGGTCCTACACAGGTTCGAAGCTCTACTTCCTCTGCCCAGCCCTTGGATCAAGCTGGGTCTCGCTAATTTGATGACTCTGGTTGCTTTAGTTTATCTTGGATTTAAAGAGGCTGTGATAGTAACATTGCTTCGAGTGGTTTTAGGTTCGATACTTGGCGGAACGTTTCTCGGGCCAACATTTTTTCTCAGCATGGTAGGTGGTATGGCATCAATACTGGTAATGGGTGTTATTTATAAAAAAAGCAAGAAGTACTTAAGTCTGGTTGGTGTTAGCATTTTAGGGGCTTATGCACATACCCTTGCGACATCTGCCTGTGTCTATTTTTTTCTAATTCGAGAAATTTCATTTTTCACACTACTCCCCTTTTTCTTTTCACTAGCCCTAATTACAGGAACGCTAACAGGTTCCATTGCAAATTCACTCACACGTCAAATGCAACAAATCAGAGTGTCTTAAACGAAAAAATAAATTTTCGATATCATGTTGTTTCAGATAAAATAAAATTGTATTTTTAGAATCGAATTTAGGACAAATATAAGGAACACCATGCCCGACCCATCCGACCCAGATAGCAAATTCAGCATCATTGCAGAATTTTGGGATTTCCTAAAAACAAGAAAAAAATGGTGGCTGGGTCCTATCGTTTTAATAATGCTGTTAATGGGTTTATTAATTGTACTTACTGAAGGAAGTGCAGTTGCCCCTTTCATTTACACTCTATTTTAAGTACTGACCTTGCTGAAACTTTCTATTGTAATCCCTATTTATAATGAAAATGAAACTTTGGAGACTTTAATCGCCAAAGTCGACGCTGTCGATTACGATAAAGAAATTATTTTAATTGATGACTTTTCTACTGATGGCACACGCGAAATCTTGAAGAAGTACGAAAATAAAGAGAACTTTCAAGTTCATTACCACAATCGCAATCAAGGAAAAGGTGCTGCCTTGCGGACTGGGTTTTCCAGTGTGACTGGAGATATCATTATCATTCAAGATGCAGACCTTGAATATAATCCCTCTGACTATGGCACATTACTCGAACCAATTTTGGATGGACGGGCAGATGTAGTATATGGCTCACGGTTTCTGGTAGGACCCCATCGTGTTTTATTTTTTTGGCATTCCATTGGGAATATGGTGCTTACTACTTTTTCCAATATGCTCACCAATGTAAACCTTACAGATATGGAAACCGGCTATAAAGTATTCACTAAAAAAGTCAACGACACCCTCAAATTCAAGTGCAACCGTTTTGGATTTGAACCCGAATTTACAGCGAAGGTCGCCAAAAATAATTTCAGGATATTCGAGGTCCCCATTTCCTACAATGGTCGAGACTATTCGGAAGGAAAGAAAATTACATGGAAGGACGGCATCGCTGCGATCTGGTACATTTTTAAATTCAGGTTTACGGACTAGACTTCACTAGCTAAGTTTCTCTCCACAATTACTGCAAACATCATCCTGAAAACCCACCTCCGTTTCACAGCTTGAACAAATCTGAATATCCTCTAGTTCCTCCAGAAGTTTTCTAGCACGTGCCACATCTTCTTTTTTAGACCAGAGGCGAACCTTCATTAAGTCTGCTACCGGAGCCGGCCCAGCGTGAAAAGTTATATTTTCCAATTGGCAGGGAATGTTTTCATTCTCAAGAAAGCCTCGGACAATATGAGCAGTTGTTTCATTTAAAATGGTGCATACAACTGCCAACTCTGGAAATGTATCCCCCTTTAAAGAGGAAACAAGGTCTACATTACAATCCCAACAGGTGGTGATTGTGTCAGGAAACTGTTCTTCGCATTCTGGACAAATTAGCATTTAGAAACCTGGATAAAAAACCACTACGCTCTTCTCATAAGTCGATGTATCGCCTCATACACATTTTTCACAGTAATATCTTCCAGACAATAGGGTTTATTATGTGGCGATGGCTTGCATTCTTTGAAAAAGCGTTGCCGACAAGGAGAACAAGAATAGTTTTGTGTCAAAATCTCACAATTCTCAGGCGGCATATATGGGCCTGTGGTATCAGGGTTTCCCGGTCCAAATATACCTACAACAGGGGTTCCCACCATAGCTGCAAGATGCATCATTCCGCTATCGTTACCTACAAATAGTCGACTTTTTTTCAGCACCCCTGCCAGAACTCTCAAATTCATTACAGGGGTAACCTTTACCTTACCCGGAGGGCAATAACTCTTAATTCTATTCAGCAATTCTTCTTCAGATTTTGTTCCCAATAAAACCAATTTTTTGCCGTCAGCCTTGAAAATTTTTTGGCATAAAATTCCAAACCGCTCAACATGCCAACTTCTCTCTACCTTGGAAGTTCCAGGATGCAAAGTTATAAATTCTTCATCCTCATCCAATCCAATATTCAATAGTGCCTCACGGACCGACAAATCGCCCTCCTGCTTGACTACTGGATTGAACACAGTGTCAGGAAAATCCAATTTTAATGGAGAAAAGATTTTAAAAAAATATTCAACACGGTATTGGCTTTTTTTCAGATGAGCGTTGGTTTCTATTGGATGAGTCAGAAAAATATCTCTTGCGTCGGTGTTATACCCCAACCTGTATTTGGCCCCAGTTAAACTCAACAGGAAGGCAGATCCAAAAGAATTAGGTATTACTATTCCCACGTCAAATTGATATTTTTGCAGACTACGTGCAAACTTTATCCTTTTCCAGAGCCCTGATTCTGAACCTGAAGGTAGGGGTAGTACGGTATTGATAGCGGGATGGCCAAGAAGCAACTCATTTGAGGGTGGTTTTACAACGGCGGTTATGCGAGCCTTTGGATAAGCCCGGCGTAAAGATTGTAAGGCAGGAAGAGTTAAAACCACATCGCCAATCCAATTTGGCATCCACAACACAATACTGTTAATGTCTTGATCGTATAGGGGTCGGGATTCATCCATAACTTTACCCTTTACCAACGCCCTCTAGTGAGGATTACAACTAGAGAAAAATTTTTGATCAGGGCGGGCTTGAGAGAAGGTTTCATTTTATACGACGTATCTGCGCACCCAGATTCATCAACTTTTTTTCAATTCCTACATAGCCACGGTCAATATGGTAAACCCGGGAAATAATAGATTGGCCCTTAGCTGCTAATGCCGCTAATACCAAAGAAGCACTGGCTCGCAAATCAGTAGCCATTAACGGGGCTCCCGAAAGGCTTTTCACACCATTGATGATTGCGGTATGGCCATCCAAAGAAATATCGGCACCCATTCTTTTTAATTCCGCAACATGCATGAACCGATTTTCAAAAACGGTCTCCATGATAATACTCTGTCCTTGCGCCAAAGTCATCAAGGCCATAAATTGCGCCTGAATATCTGTGGGGAAACCAGGATAAGGGTGGGTTCTAGCATTAACAGAATCAATCGGACCTTTACCTTTCACGCGGATTTTATTTTCACCCAGCTCAACATCAACCTGCGCCTCTTGGAGTTTCAAGGTAACAGGTTCCACATGCTGTGGCATGCAGTTTTCAATCGTCACATCTCCTTGAGTGATTGCTGCTGCAATCATAAATGTTCCCGTCTCAATACGATCGGGAAAAATTGTGCATTCGATGGGATTGAGGGAGGTTGTTCCCTGAATAGTGATAATGTCGGTTCCATGCCCTGAAATTTTTGCACCGGCTCGATTCAATATATCCGCAAGAAAAACCACCTCTGGTTCTTTAGCTGCGTTTTCAAGAACAGTTTCGCCTTCCGCTAAAACCGCTGCCATCATAAGGTTTGCGGTACCCGTTACCGAAACGGTATCGAAGAAAAACTGTATGCCTTTTAAACGATCCGCCTTTCCATGAACATAACCTTGCTCCAGTGAAATTTTTGCCCCCATCGCCTCCAAACCTTTTATATGAAGGTCGATCGGTCTGGCTCCTATAGCACAGCCTCCCGGAAGGGAAACTCTGGCTTTACCCAACCTTGCCAGCAACGGACCCAAGACAAGACACGATGCCCGCATAGTAGAAACCAAGTCATACGGCGCTTCTGGATTGTCCGCTTTGGAGGTATCCAGAATAATTTTTTCATTACGATAACTCTCTACCTGTGCACCTAAATCTTCCAAAAGCTTGATCATCGTGGCCACATCGCGAACTTTTGGAACACCTTCGATAATATTTCGCCCACGAGTCAGCAAAGTTGCAGCAAGAACAGGCAATACCGCATTTTTGGCACCACTCATTTTCACCGTTCCTTCAAGCGGCTTACCACCTTCAATAACTATTTTATCCATTGGGGGTTTCCTTCTTCGCCTTGATCACCCGGTCATACCCTGAATAGTCTTTAATCACTTCCACATTTTTAAAACAAGAGAAGTCCCTAAATAAAGCTACAACATCCCTTGCCTGGTCATGGCCAATTTCCAAAATCAACCATCCGTTATTTTCAAGCTGGCCAACAGACATGGGAATAATAGTTTTATAAAAATCCAAACCTTTTTCACCCCCATCCAAGGCCTTCATCGGTTCATAATTCTGAACCTCTGGCATTATTTTTTGTATATCTGCCGATGGAATATAAGGTGGATTCGATAGAATCATAGAATAGGGTCCCGACCAATCCTCTTTTCTTAAATCTGCGCAAACAAATTTGATCTTGTCTGCCACACCATGCTGCAAAGCATTTACGTTGGCAATACTCAAAGCCTTAGGATCTATTTCCAAGGCTGAAACTTTACACTCAGGCATCTCTTTAGCCATTACCACAGCAAGGACCCCTGACCCCGTTCCCAAATCTAGAATTTTAGAAGCAGGAGATGAAACGCAGTTCAAAGCAGTTTCTACTAAAATTTCCGTTTCAGGTCTGGGAGTAAGAACATTGTCATCTACTACAAAATCGAGGGACCAAAACTCCTGATGCCCAACGATCAATGAAACAGGCTCTCGCTTTCTTCGGCGCTCTACATTTTTTTCTGCTAGATGCTTTTCGGATTTATTGAGAACTCTTTCAGGTCGAGCTTTAAGGTCTGTCCTTGAAAGATTTAAGGTATGTGCGAGTAGAATCTCTGAATCCAATCGAGGAGAGAGAACCTTCGCTTGGGCCAATTGGTTTTGAGACCAATTCAGGAATGAGCTTATATTGGCATCCATCCTTTTTAGTTGTTGCCTTTAAGCGCTTCCGATTGGAAATGCAGGCTTAATGCATCTATGATCTCTTCCAGCGCGCCCTCCATAATGGCTGACAACTTATGCAGAGTTAGTCCAATTCGATGATCGGTCACTCTCTCTTGCGGAAAATTATAGGTGCGAATACGTTCACTTCTATCACCCGAGCCCACCTGCTGTTTTCTTTCGGTTGCCTGTTCATCATGCATCTTTTTTTGTTCTTCATCATAAATCCGGGCTCGCAAAACTTTCATCGCTTTTTCGCGGTTCTTGTGCTGTGACTTTTCATCCTGGCATGTGACTATCATTCCGGTAGGAACATAGGTGAGTCGCACTGCCGAATCCGTTGTATTAACACTTTGCCCACCGGGACCCGAAGCGCGGTACACATCTATTTTCACATCTGATGGATTAATTTTTATATCTACATCTTCTACCTCAGGAAGAATTGCCACGGTAACGGCAGAGGTATGAATACGTCCCTGGCTTTCTGTATCGGGCACGCGTTGTACGCGATGCGTTCCGCCTTCATATTTTAATTTGCTATAAACACCCCGTCCAGAAATATTAAAAACTACCTCTTTGAAACCACCCTTGCCCGTCAGGTTAGAACTCAAAATTTCTACCTGCCATTTTTTTTCTTCTGCATACCGGGAATACATTCGAAACAAATCGTTGGAAAACAGAGCCGCCTCATCCCCTCCCGTTCCCGCGCGAATTTCAACGATAACATTGCGTTCATCACGTGGATCTTTGGGCAAGAGAAGAACCTTTAAATCTTCTTCAGCTTTTTGTTTTTGGGTTTCGACCTGGACCAAGTCTTCTTCGGCCATCTCTAGCATTTCTGGATCTTTTTCCTCTTCCAGAATTTTTTTACTTTCCTCCAATTGCTTGACGTACTTTTGCAGATCTTGAAATCTGTTTACAATTGGAGTTAAATCAGATTGTTCCTTGGCGTACTTCTGGAACTCAGATTGCTTAGCAATGATCTTTGGATCACTGAGCAACTCGTTGAGATCGTGGTAACGTTTTTCGACCGTTTTCAACTTATTGAACATTGGAGATGCCTTTAGAAATTCCGCTTCACGCGGAAAAAGCCAAGGAAAGAAAAGAAGGAGAAGCTACTGAGGGCTTGCGGATTCCTGGGGTTTTGCTTTGGCATATTTGCGCTTGAATTTTTCAATGCGGCCTGCCGTATCCAGAAGTTTCTGCTTTCCTGTGAAGAAAGGATGGCATTGCGAGCAAATTTCCACATGCAAATCTTTCAGGGTAGTACGTGTTTCCACTTCAGCCCCACAAGCACAGCGGACCTTTGTTTCGAAATATTCTGGATGAATGTCTTGTTTCATTGTGTCACCGTCAAGAGTTCATAGTCGCCAAAAATTCGGCGTTTGTTTTAGATTCTTTAATCTTCTGCAGGAGAAGGTCCATCGTATCATGGATGCCCATGGGGATCAAAACTTTTCTTAATAACCACACACGCTGAAGGTCTTGTTCTGGCAGGAGAAGCTCCTCTTTCCTCGTGCCCGAGCGGTTGATATCGATGGATGGGAAAGTTCTCTTATCGGCCAGCTTGCGGTCGAGAACAATTTCCATATTACCGGTACCTTTAAACTCTTCGAAAATAACATCATCCATGCGACTTCCCGTATCTACCAATGCAGTGGCAATGATTGTCAGGCTACCGCCCTCTTCCAGATTTCTAGCCGCACCAAAAAAACGCTTCGGACGCTGCAAGGCATTGGAGTCGACACCGCCCGACAAAACCTTTCCGCTAGGTGGAACAATGGCGTTGTAGGCGCGAGCCAAACGGGTGATACTATCCAGCAGAATTACAACATCGCGCTTGTGCTCAACCAGTCTCTTTGCCTTTTCAATGACCATTTCCGCGACCTGCACATGTCGCTGTGCCGGTTCGTCAAAAGTCGAACTTATGACTTCCCCACGAACAGAACGTTCCATATCCGTCACCTCTTCCGGCCTCTCATCGATAAGAAGCACGATCAAAGCAATTTCCGGGTAATTGGTGCTGATGCTATTTGCGACAGACTGCAACAACATGGTTTTACCGGTTCGTGGCGGAGCCACTATCAACCCTCGTTGCCCCTTACCAATCGGCGTCATCAGATCCATGACACGGGCACTATAATCTTTCCCACCCGGAGTTTCTAAACGAATCCGTTCTTCAGGATAGAGGGGAGTAAGATTATCGAATAAAATTTTGTCCTTGGTTTTTTCCGGATTCTCAAAATTGATTGCCTCAACCTTCAACAATGCAAAATAGCGCTCACTGTCTTTGGGAGGACGAATTTGACCGGAAATTGTATCGCCAGTACGCATATCGAATTTTCGAATTTGCGAGGGGGACACATATATATCATCTGGACCCGGAAGATAATTATAGGTCGGCGCCCTGAGGAAACCGAATCCATCCGGGAGTATCTCCAATACGCCCTGTCCAAACATCAAGCCGTCTTTTTCGGTCTTGGCTTCGAGTATTCTAAAAATCAGGTCTTGTTTTCTTAAGCCGCTATGGCCCTGAATTTTCAATTCTTTGGCAATATTTGTGAGCTCAGATATAGTTTTAGACTTGAGTTCTTCGATGTTCATTTGAGTCATGGTTTGTGGCTTCTTTGAGGTGAGAGTAGGAATGTTTCTTGGGTATATGGTGGCTTTTATTGAGATAGTTGCATAATTAATTAACGGCGAAAGCGCGGAATAAATAAACTAATATTTAAATGGAATTTTTAGGGATTATGTCTGGGAGCTTTCGGAGCTTACTTACTTTATTAAGTTATTCCCTTTTTGTCAACCCCTTTCTCCCATCTCCCACTCGGCGTGGGGCCAATCAATAGATCTTTTCTCGTAAAACCAAAAGAGTTTATAGGGTGTCTTCTATAATAGCCCGCCAGCATTGCTTTCCTCGCCAGAGGGGGTTGACTCCTAAAATTTTGGTAGGCAAAATAGCCTCCTGTTTTAATTTTCCACATCCTTTATTCCCTGAACCAGTAAGGAATGTTTCATGTCCAAAACTAAAAGCAAAAGAGATGACACCCACCAATGCGAAAGATGCCTTCCGGCTTATTGCTGTAATTATTTCGCCTTTGGAATAGATGAGCCAGAAGATCGCCGCGACTACGAAAGTTTGCTATGGAAGATCGCTCACGAAAATACGTCCATTTATATTTACAGGCAGGACTGGTTCATCATGATTCATAATCGATGCAACTTTTTAATGCCCGACAATAAATGTGCTATTTATGAACACCGCCCCTATATGTGCCGTGAACACAGCACTGAGTCCTGTGAATACACCGGCGACGATTACGGTTTTACAGAGCACTTTAAGAGCTACGATGATTTATTGATTTATATTAAGGAAAATACCAACTTCAGGTTCAAGCATGGGCCTACAGGAGTAGGACCCAACTGCCTTTGATAAAAAATAACGCAGTGTGCGTTATTTTTTATCTTCTTTTTTCTTGTCAGCAGGCTTCTTTGGCTCAGATTTCTTTTTGGTATCTTTTTCTTTTTTAGAATCTTCTTTGGCTTCTTTTTTTGTTTCTTTTTTCGCTGCGGCTTTTTTCTCAGTTACCTTAGGTTTGGTTTCTTTTTTTGCTTCGGTTTTAGGGGCCTCTTTTTTAGCAGCCTCTTTACCTTTTTTCGGAGCAGGTGCTTCGCCTTCCCGATCTACCAATTCGATAAATGCCATTGGCGCATTGTCACCACGACGAGGACCGATCTTAATGATGCGGGTATAACCACCAGGTCGAGTGGCATAACGTTCTGCCAGAGGACCAAAAAGCTTTTGCACAGTTTCTTTTTGTGGAGCCAGCTTGAAAGCCTGTCGTCTCGCGTGCAGGGTCCCTTTCTTGCCCAAGGTAATCGTTTTTTCTACTTTTCCACGCAACTCTTTTGCTTTTGCCAGTGTGGTACTAATCCGTTCTCTCTGGATTAATGCCCCGACAAGATTGCGGAAAAGCGCTTTCCTGTGAGCCGAAGTTCTTCCAAATTTTCTACCTGCCTTCAAATGACGCATTGCTGGCCTTGCTCCTTAAAAAAACTTATTGTTGTTCGGGTTCCGAATCACTTTCTTTCTTCTTTTGTGCCTGGCTGATTTGCTTTAAATCTTCTTCTTCCACTTTCATTCCCAGGTGCAGACCCATTTCTTCGAG
>JABJCF010000625.1 GCA_018665625.1 Nitrospina sp.
CATCCCCGTTAACATCTCGAAAAAGAGAAATAAAGAGCTTTGTCAAAATATATATTCTGAGTGTTGGATTCTACATAGTTTTCCAATATATTCTTGAAAAAGTACCGATTGAGAAATTAATTGAGTTGTCCTTTTTTTGGGTAAGATTATTAATATTTACATTGATAATTAGGTTGGTGGTGAGGTGGGTTCAAAAGTTGTTTTTGAACGCAAATATTGGTCTTCGAGATGTAATTATTTTGGGCAAAGGTGAATCTTCGTTAAACCTCATTAATCAATTGAAAAAAACTCCATCACTAGGGTATAATGTTTTAGGTTATGTTTCTGATGACAATGATTTGAATATGGATAAATCCACCATTTATTTAGGCAGATTAAGTGATATTCAGGAGATTATTTCAAATAATGATATAGATGATATTATTATTTCATCCAGTGAATATAGTCATGATGAAATTTTAAATATTATTGGCAGTCTTTATAATCTCTCGGTCTGTATTAAAATTGTACCAGATATGTATGAAGCGCTGACAGGACAAGTTAAAATGAGTATCCTTCATGGATTGGCACTAATCGATATAAATCCTGATATATTAACAGAATACCAACGATTAGTTAAACGATTATTAGATGTTCTCATCTCAATAATAACTTTAGTGTGTGGAATGCCTATTATAATCATGGTTATTTTTATCATTAAACTCACATCTTCAGGTTCAATTTTTTATACTCAAGTTAGGGTAGGTAGAAAAGGCAGGCATTTTAATTTATACAAATTTAGAACCATGTTTGAAAATTCAGAGCAGGAAAGTGGCCCTGTATGGGCGAGCGTTGATGATCCACGTATTACTCCAATAGGCCGTTTTTTACGTAAATTTAGAATAGATGAAATCCCTCAATTATTTAATGTATTAAAAGGAGATATGAGTATCGTGGGGCCACGTCCTGAGCGTCCATTCTTTGTTGAGAAGTTAACAGCTCGATTTCCATATTATTCTCGAAGGTTATGTTTACGCCCTGGTATTACAGGATGGGCACAAGTTATTGGAGATTATGATACCACTGTAGAAAATGTTGAGAATAAATTAAAGCATGATTTTTATTACATTGAGAATATATCTATGTTATTAGATATGAAAATCATGTTGATGACCCTAATTATTTTAGGAAAAGGGAGAGGTCGTTAAATAAAATTTTATTTAACCAATGCGTCTTTTTAAAAATATTTTAATGCCCCTAAATTACATGCTTAATTATTGAAGGAAAATGAATAGATGTTGTCTCTAAAATTTATTCGAGAAAATATTGATAAGGTTAAATTAAGTCTTCAACATAAGAATGTTGACTTTGATTTGGAAACCCTCTTTTCACACGATGATAAGCGACGTGATTTAATTCAAGTTGTTGAGCAACTTAAATCTGAGCGAAATACTAATACGAAGACTATTGCAGATAAAAAAAAGAATGGTGAAGATGCAACAACTGCCATAGAAAAAATGCGCGCTGTTTCTGATAAAATTAAAGTTATGGATCAAGATTTGAAACAGATCGATGATCAAATTTTTAATAAGTTGTTATTTATTCCCAACGTATATCATGACTCAGTACCCATTGGCCAGACTGAAGGTGATAATGCATTAGTGAGAGAGTGGGGCAAAAAACCTCAATTTAATTTTACTCCCTTATCACATTTAGAATTATCAGAAAAATATAATTTATTTGACTTTAAACGTGCCACAAAAATGTCAGGAAGCGGGTTTCCATTATACCGTGGAATGGGGGCAAAATTAGAACGTGCATTGATTAATTTCATGTTGAATTTTCATGTGGAGAAACATGGTTATGAAGAATTATTCCCTCCATTTTTAACGACTCGTGAAGCAACAACGACGACGGGACAGCTCCCCAAGTTTCAGGAGGATATGTATCATATTTCAGGTGATGATCTCTATTGTATTTCAACGGCTGAAGTTCCGGTAACCAATATTCATCGTGATGAGCAATTAGAAGAAGAAAATTTTCCTTATAAATATACTGCCTATTCAGCATGCTTTAGACGTGAAGCCGGAAGCTATGGTAAAGATACACGAGGTTTATTACGGTTACATCAGTTTAATAAAGTGGAGATGGTGCAATTTGTTCATCCTGATACATCATATGAAATTTTAGAAACATTGGTTAATGATGCGGAAGATATTTTACAAGCATTGGGCTTACACTATAAGGTTGTTGCATTATGCACAGGTGATTTATCATTTTCTGC
>JABJCF010000526.1 GCA_018665625.1 Nitrospina sp.
AATCAGATGAAAAAAGCTCATCAGCGCCCGCATAATCTTCTGTCTGCACCAACCAGCAATCGGTACACACTAGTACGCGTAATGGAAAATATTTCTCAGTCGCCTGGAGTTCTTGTTGAGTCAGATAGGCGTTCGACGGTGGGGATGTGACCAGATCAATTAATGAGACTGTCAACTCGGATTGGCAATGGCGGCACTTCATAAAGTTATTCCTTTAAAATTAATATTGGTTACAAAAGGATGATTCTGATCTCGCTTAGACAGGTCTATTACTGGTATGGGCCAGTCTATAGACAACGCAGGGTCGGTAACATTGAGCGCACCTTCCGAATCAGAATGATAGGTTGAGGTGTGCAAATAGATCAGCTCGCAGTTTTCAGTCAGCGCCTGAAATCCATGGGCATATCCTTCTGGAATGAGCAAACTTTTATGGTTCTCGGCAGAAAGAATTTCGCCATGCCATTGTAGAAAGGTTGGTGAGGTACGCCTAATATCTACTGCCACATCTAAAACCTCACCTTGTAAGCAGCTCACAAGCTTTATCTCGGCATGCGGGGGATGTTGAAAATGCAAGCCACGAACTGCGCCTTTTTTACGCGTGAGTGTTTGGTTGATTTGAACTATCGGTTTTTTTATCCCTGCTTCAGAGAACTCTTCCATACAGTAGAAGCGCGATAAAAACCCACGATAATCCTCTGCCTTCTTACGTTGGACTAACATCAGGTCAGACAATGGCGTTTGAATAAAATCAAAGCGTGACATACTTAATCGCTCCGCAATGTAGGCAGGTAGTCATTGATTTGCGCCAAAGAAACTGCCCGCATGTCTTCGGCATTCCTCCACGCTTCATGCCATTCTAATGTTTTTTGTAATGCCGTTTGCAGCCGCCAGACCGGCTGCCAGTTCAGTTGACGACGTGCCTTACTACTATCTAGTTTAAGTAAATTGGCTTCATGAAGCTGTGGCGCCTCATCGCATTGCCAATTTATATCTTTACGCATTTCAGCCATCCGTTCAATTATCCAGCTTACCGTTCGCGAATCATCATCTGATGGTCCGAAATTCCAACCTTCAGCAAAGCTAGCACCGTTACTATATAGTTGCTCCGCCAACATTAAGTAGCCAGACAGTGGCTCTAATACATGTTGCCAAGGTCGTACAGCTTTAGGTGAACGTATGTTCAATGTTTCACCAGCATCCATGGCACGCAAAAAATCTGGAATCAAACGATCTGCAGCCCAATCACCGCCGCCTATGACGTTTCCAGCTCTAGCACTCGCTAGCGCGATGCCCGCTGGTTCGAAGAAAGATTGACGATAAGCCGATGTAACCAACTCTGCACAACCCTTACTGCTAGAATAGGGATCAATCCCCCCCATCGCCTCATTTTCACTGTACCCCCGAATCCTTTCTTGATTTTCATAGCATTTATCTGAGGTAACATTCACTACTGCTTTAACGCTAGGCGATGCCCTTACGGCCTCAAGCAGATATACCGTTCCCATAACATTTACTTCATAAGTTTCCGCTGGTTGTGCGTAGGAATATCGTACCAGTGGCTGTGCGGCCATATGTATTACCACATCGGGTTTAGATTCCGAAATCGCCTTTGATAACTTCGCGTGATCTCGGATGTCCCCAATAATGGATTGCATACCTTCGCCAACATCGGCAGCTACAAATAGAGATGGCACGGTTGCAGGTTCCAGAGAAAAACCAATGACCTCAGCTCCAAGGTGTTTCAGCCACAAGCAGATCCAACCGCCTTTAAAGCCTGTATGACCTGTGACAAAAACCCGCTTGCCCTTCCAGAACAATGGATTAATCACCAAATCCTCCACGGAGCTTTAGTTGCATCCCACAATTCCTCAAGTTGATTTTTATCACGTAGCGTATCCATCGGCTGCCAAAACCCTTTATGCTTAAATACTGTCAGCTCTCCATCTGCCGCTAAGCCCTTCAGTGGCTCCGACTCCCAGGATGTAGCATCGTCTTCGATGCGTTCGATCACCTTAGGTGAGAGCACAAAATAGCCCCCGTTGATCCAACCGCCATCTCCAAGTGGTTTCTCATTAAATTCAACTATTTTATCTCCCTGCACATCAAGTAACCCAAAACGACCTGGCGGCTGAACCGCAGTCACAGTTGCCAGACTGCCCTGTTCTTTATGAAAACGGACTAGTTCAGAGATATTCACATCACTGAGACCGTCACCATAAGTAAAACAGAAATCCTCATCACCCAAATACTTGGCAACGCGCTTGAGGCGCCCGCCCGTCATTGAACCGTCTCCGGTATCCACCAACGTTACCTTCCAGGGTTCAGCGGCATTCTGATGTACTTCTATTGTGTTATCGCTCATATCAAATGTAACGTCCGACGTGTGAAGAAAGTAGTTGGCAAAATACTCTTTTATCATATATCCCCTATAGCCAAGACAAATCACAAACTCATTAATTCCATGAGCACTATAAGTTTTCATAATGTGCCACAAAATCGGTTTGCCACCAATCTCAATCATAGGCTTAGGTTTTAGATGGGACTCTTCAGAAATACGCGTACCTAGTCCGCCCGCTAGAATAACTGTTTTCATACACTCTCCTCATTAATTAGATTATCAAGATACCAAGCCATCGCCTCGTTCAAACCTTCACCTATCCGGTGAGTCGCCTGATAACCCAGAAGATTCCTCGCCTTGCTGATATCAGCTAGTGAATGCATTACATCCCCCGCCCTGAAGTCGCGATAAATTAATTCGGCAGTCGGTAGTCGGTCGTTATCAGTCAAACCATCCAAGAGCAACGTATATAATTCATTTAGTGATGTGCGATCACCTACAGCACAATTATAGACTTGATTAGTTGCCTCTTCGTTTTCTGCAGTGGCAGCAAGTAAGTTCATTTGTACCGCGTTATCGACATAACAAAAATCTCGGCTTGTTGTGCCGTCGCCATTAATATAAACGGTTTTACCTTTCCAAATTGCATCAATCCATTTTGGAATGACAGCAGCATAAGCGCCGTTTGGAGTTTGCCTTCTCCCGAAAATATTAAAATAACGAAGGCCTATAGTTTTCAAACCATAGGTTCTTGCGAATACCTGCGCATAGAGCTCGTTAACTAATTTTGTCACTGAGTAGGGACTCAGTGGATTGCCGATTTTTTCTTCTACTTTCGGAAGGTCAGGATGGTCCCCATAGGTAGAGCTGGATGCAGCATAAATGAAGCGTTTTACTTTGGCATCTCTGGCAGCGACTAGCATATTAAGAAAGCCATCAATGTTTGCCATATTAGTTTTGATCGGGTCTTCTACTGAACGTGGCACTGAACCGAGCGCCGCCTCATGAAGTACAAAGTCTACTGGTATACCCTCTTTCTCAGAAATAGAAGGATAAAAGATCATCGCCTTTTGGCAGTCTTCTAATTTACGGATATCGCCTTCTATAAAAGTAAAACTGGCAGTATCTAGCGAGGGGTTATCCGCCCCTAAAGCATTAGTTGCACACGCTATCGCTTGATCAATGTTAGACTGAAAGCCTGTTTCAAAATTATCGAGACCAACAACTTTCTGATTTAGCTTCAATAATGTTTCTAACAGGTTCGAACCAATAAATCCTGCGACACCTGTTATTAGCCAGGTTTTGGGGTTATTTTGTAGTTCCCTTTTTACTTTCTCGTATTTAGTCATGTCTTTCAGAGCTGCCATTTGTCAGTTTTCAGTCGTAAATTAAAACTCTTAAGTTAAAAGATAAGTTACTTCATAGTTTTACAGCCTGCCATCTACCTTTTCTGCGGGCAAGATATACTTTATGTCATAAAGTACATGGTTCTTTTTGCCTAGTGCGCGTATGGCAGTGATGCCCATGGCTTTGAACTGGTGGTGCGCCACTGCGATAATAACGGCATCGTACTTTCCCGGTTCGGGTTGCTCGACGGGGGTAATTCCGTACTCTCTAGTTGATTCTTCTTTATCTATCCAAGGATCGTAAACATCTATATTACAGTGGAAGCCACTTAACTCTTGAACGACATCCACCACACGGGTATTCCTAATATCGGGACAGTCTTCTTTAAATGTGAGGCCCATGACTAAAATATTTGAGTCAACTACCCGAATGCGCTTTTTGGTCATCAGGTTGATAATTTCATTGGCGACATATTTGCCCATACTGTCGTTCAACTTGCGTCCTGTCAGGATAATTTCCGGATAGTAGCCTGCCTTCATCGCTTTATGCGTAAGATAGTAAGGATCAACTCCGATACAGTGCCCACCAACCAAGCCTGGTCGAAAAGGCAAAAAATTCCATTTACTCCCTGCGGCCTTTAAAACTTCTTCGGTATCTATACCCAGTCGGTTGAAAATCAACGCTAGCTCATTTATGAGGGCAATATTGATATCTCTCTGAGTATTTTCGATAACCTTAGCAGCTTCAGCCACTTTGATGGAGCTTGCCTTATGGGTGCCTGCGGTAATAATGGAACTATAGAGGGAATCGACTTTGTCGGCTATTTCTAGTGTAGATCCCGAAGTCACTTTTTTGATAGTGGTGACCCGATGCTCTTTGTCACCAGGGTTAATGCGCTCTGGACTGTAGCCACAATAAAAGTTTTTATTGAATGTGAGACCTGAATGCTTTTCTAGTATGGGCACACAGACCTCTTCGGTCGCCCCCGGGTAAACGGTTGATTCATAGATAACAATATCGTCTTTCGACAGCACTTTTCCAACGGTTTCACTCGCTTTTTCCAA
>JABJCF010000527.1 GCA_018665625.1 Nitrospina sp.
CTCAATAAAGTTATCTCTTTTTTGCTGATCCAGATTTTTTTCAAGAAGTTGATCGACAAATAAATTGATTTTCCTCAACGGTTCTTTCAAGTCGTGGGATGCAACAAAGGTGAAATTTTTCAACTCCTCATTATTTTGCTTTAGCTTTTGAGCATACAATTGTAGGTTTTCTTCTGATCGATTTTTTTCAATCGCTAACGCGGCGATGCGAGCTGATGTTTTGATGATTTCCAACTCAAAATCTGTAGGAGTCTTAGACTGGGTAAAAGTTAAAGCAAAAGATCCTAAGACATTATCATCAGTACCCATAATGGGAGAGGATGAACTAGCGTGAAATCCATTCGCAAGGGCAAAATCTGCAAACTTTTTCCACCGTGGATCAGTGGAAATATCTTCTGCTACCACTAGTTCCTTACTATAAACAGCACTACCGCAGGAGCCTTCCAATGGGCCAATTATCATTCCGTTAAAAGCATTTCTGACTTCATCGGAAAAACTTGGGGTAGAACCATGGAGTAATCGTGTCCCCGTATTATCCAGTACAAGTATGGAAGCTTTGGCGCAATTGACTTCCCCTTCCGCACCATTTGTCAACGTATCAAAAATTTCCTTTAAAGGCTTGCCTGCAGCCAGCTTTTCTAAAGCATTGTTCTGGAGTCTTAAAAGAACCTCATTCTTATTATTTTGCCGTTCTCTATGTATCGTGAAAACCAAATCCGTTTTTGGACCACTCTCCATTGAATTGTTTTCAACACCTAAGTCAATGGGAATAATATGTTTATCTTTAGACAAGAAATTCTTTGGCAGGCTTTTTAAATAACCTCTTTCTTTTAGCTGGGCCTCCTCCGCATTTGAAAACAAAACGGGAACCCCACTTTCCTTTGAAAAAAAATTTTCAACCTCCTGATTCAGAAAATCTTTTTCTTCGTATCCAAGCAAAGAAAAACCATCACCCTTTATTGACTTGATAGTTTTTTTTGCATCTGTGGTAATTTTAAAATCCATTCCCTGATGTCCTTTCTTCTTCCCCTCCAAAAAATGGGAAAATGGTTAGGAGTCAACGAATATTTGCTTATCCAAACCTGCAACGATACTTTAATCTATGTAAATTTTAGCACAGAAGTTACCTTGCAAATAGCCGCCATTTTAATTTTCAGACGATCCAAATTCCAGATATATAATGATCTGACATATCCCAATTGTCATAATATCTATAGCTGGAGATTTAAAGTACGCCGAAATCAATCTACCCTGAAAAGACACAATAAGAATATATGATTACTTTAATGTTTTTTATAGTATCCACAGTGGCTTTATTTTTTATGAAGGCGGTTCTTTGGTCCCTTTTTCAGTGGGGAGCAAAAATTGCGATACTCGTGGCTCTAATTCTAAGTTCAATTTATGTATGGGGCTTCTTTTTAGCAAAATCAAAGGGGAGGTTCGATATTTCTAAAACCACTTTAGTCTGGATTTGGACTATTGGTTTTGTCGAGCTGCTGATTCTGGGAGGACTTTACCACTTAACGCCGCAATTTTTTCCATCCGTCATTGGAAATTTTTTTTTCGGGTGAAAAAAAAGGCACTGATTTCTTAATCCTAACTATCTAGCATATATTATTCCTTCCCCGCTTAAACCTCTGGAGGATGCTTATTCTTAGACGTCAAAGTCTCCTGTAGTAGAACAACTACATAAACTTCGTCTTTGTCGCTATTTTTTTATTATCTATTTTATATTAAAATTTATCCTAAATATAAGTGAGACAGAAGAGAGTCTCTTACATTTATATAAGGTTTTGAGTTTGTATTACAATAAAGGAACGATGAGTCCTAATATTTCAAAACTAAATCATTCATTCTTAATTGGAGGTAAAAATGCGACATATGTATAAATCGGTTTTCATGATGAGTGTATTTGGTTTGCTGGTTATGGGTTTTCTTGCAACCCCGGCCATGAGCCTTGAAAATGGGCCGGCAGATGGCTATACCATTCACGTGCAAGCACCCCATATGATGGCAGATGGTTCAGTGGGTGGCCCATATCATCATTACTGCA
>JABJCF010000528.1 GCA_018665625.1 Nitrospina sp.
CTATGTGCAAAAGAAAAAGGTGACATTACCTCTAGTAAAAAAGGCACTCAAAATCCCTTGACTCAAATAGAAACTTTTAACATTGCTGCGCGACTGGCAAAATGGGCAGATCAAAAGCCAGAATCTGCTGCTCTCATCGAAATGTTCAGCGGGCGTCAGAGGACGTTTAAAGAATTGGAGCAGGAAAGCAGTCGGCTAGCCTCGGGGCTGATTCAATCTGGGATGAACCCAGGTGAACGGGTGTTGCTGATGGTTCCCTATGGAATCGATTTTGTAACCTTGACCTTTGCCATGTTCAAGGCGGGTCTGATTCCAGTTTTAATCGATCCTGGGCTAGGCAAAAAAAATGTACTGAAATGTATTAAACAAGTTCAGCCTCATGGAATGATTGCAATTCCACTCGCCCATGCGATTAAAAAAATTTTTCCCAGCACTTTTAAATCTATCAAACATAATGTAACCGTTGGCTCAAGATGGTTTTGGGGCGGCACTACCCTGAATAAGTTACATAATTCGGGAAAAATAGATTTCAAAACGGCCACCATGGGAAAAGACCACCCTGCGGCTATCTTGTTTACCAGTGGTAGCACCGGCCCTGCCAAAGGAGTTCTATTTTCTCATGGCATATTCAACCATCAGGTAAGAATTCTTCAGGAACAATTTAACATTCAACCTGATGAAACAGATCTACCGACATTCCCTCTTTTCGGTTTATTCAGCAGCGGATTGGGAATGACCAGCATAATTCCTGACATGGATGCCACGAAACCTGCACATGTTGACCCCAAGAATATTATTGGTCCGATACAGGATTTTAAAATCTCCAGTAGTTTCGGTTCACCCGCTTTATGGAATACAGTCAGCCAGTATTGTCTCGATCAAAACATTCAGCTCCCTACTTTAAAGCGCATCATCATGGCAGGCGCTCCCGTTTCCGGTGATCTGCTTGCAAAATTTGAAACCGTCGTTGATAAGAGCTGTAAAATTTACACACCCTATGGAGCTACAGAAGTTCTACCAGTATCCTTAATAGACAGGCGAGAAATTCTTGACGAGACATGGTCTTTGTCTAACCAAGGAAAAGGAACTTGTGTGGGGCACCCGATTCCCGATGTTGAAGTTAAAATAATCCAAATTTCGGACCAACCAATTTTAAAGTGGGAAGATGTCACCGAGTTTGACACAAATAAGGTAGGCGAAATTGTCGTTAAAGCCGAGTGGGCGACCCGGACTTACTTCAATAGGCAAGACTTGACGCAGCTTGCCAAAATTGAAGACGGAAATTCATTCTGGCACCGAATGGGGGATCTAGGAAGGCTAGACGAAAAAAATCGCCTTTGGTTCTATGGCAGGAAAAATCACCGAGTCATCACTGAGTTCGAAACACTTTATACCATTCCTTGCGAAGCTATCTTCAATCAGCATCCCGATGTCAAACGCTCTGCTTTAGTCGGCACAGGATCAAAAAAATCCAAGCCGATAATTATTATTGAACCTACAAATCTGGAAAGAATAAGGTCTCAGGTAGCACTACAAAAGTTTACAGCAGAGCTTTTAGAGTGTGGAGCAAAATCTTCTTTAACGCAATCCATTGCAAAAGTGCTTTTCCATGAAGAATTTCCGGTAGATGTGAGGCATAACGCCAAAATTTTTCGCGAGAAGCTTTCCCTCTGGGCAGAAGAGCAGAAGTAAAAATTAGAACCTTTTACCCAATACAATGCCACCACCATTTCTGTCCGCTCTAGGGTAGATGGTGAAATGTTGGCCCTTTTTATTGCTGTGCAGACGTAGTAGAGTTTTCGAGGTGAAGTAACCCAGAGCCGCGCCAAGGAAAACATCTGAAGCCCAATGTTTTTCATCATTCATACGAGAAAGTCCCGTCATTGTAGCGATGCCATAAGATATGGGTTTTATGTAGGGAGTATCTTCATATTCATTCGCAATGACGGTAGCAATAGCAAACGCTGTAGAAGTATGCCCGGAAGGAAAAGAATTATGATCTGTCGTAAACCCATCGAAGGAAGTTGAGGAATCGCCTGTTGAAGGTCGATGACGACCAGTTGCTGTCTTTAATACGGTTGTGAATAATCCGGTTACGAGAAAACTTTCCACCGCAATCAAAGCCGTTCGCTCGGCCTTGGCATTTTCGCCAAAGTACCCATAAAGATAAAAAGCTCCCAAAGCGGGAATGCTAATGGCCCCATTCCCAAACCTCTCAAAAAACTCAGAAACATCGTCTGTAGTGGAACTGCGACTGTCTTCAAATTCATCTCTTATCTCTTCATCCAAAAATAAAAGCAAACCTGTACCACCGGCAACCCAGCCTGCTGTCATCCAATCAGAGTCATCCCACCTGAGTGGTGAGGTCGCTGTATAATTAATATCTGAAAGTATTCCATAAAAATAATCGCGATCCAATTTCAGTCTGTTTTGCGAATCTTTTAACCTTTCCCTTTTTCTTGGGGA
>JABJCF010000529.1 GCA_018665625.1 Nitrospina sp.
AAACTGGCTTTTGCGGCGCGCATTTCATTCTGTCTAGCAGGATCAGCAAAATAACCTGAATCTGTGGTGGGAGCTGATCCCCTTACTTCTGCCAAGTCTTTAAACCTAGAAGAATTAAGAATTACATTGTAGTAATTATCAAACCCCCATTTTTTTATATAAGCGTGCCTTGTTCTATTTTGAATATCAAAATGCCATTTTTCCAGAAGGATCCTGGGATACTCCGTAAAATTCAAGAAGGTCTCTCCATCTCGTGCATCCCGATCAGAAATTTGAAGCAAGTATTTCTCTTCACCTTCCATGGATGGCTCGATATCTCCTTTCCGCCGGGCAATTTCATACAATGGAGTTCCTGGAAGAGCCTGAGCAAAATTGATACTGAGGGCATTTGGATCAGTTGTGGGAGATTGTTCAACAAAAAAGGAGGTGAACTTACAGGTCTCTTCGATGGTTTCTTGAGTTTCCCCCGGCATTCCGATTATGAGTTGAACAATGGTATATAGGTTGTTTTCTGCCATCCATTTAACTGCATTGTAGTTTTGCTCGACCTTTGTAACCTTTTCCATGACATCGAGAATCTTCTGGCTACCGCTTTCCATGCCATAATAAATACAGAAACAACCCGCTTCCTTCATTTTTTTTATCGATTCAGAATTTATTGTGTTTACTCGCATTCCTGAAACTCGCCAGAGAATATCTCGCTTGGCAATTTCCTCTACAAAATGGGCCAGCCATTTTCTGTTGGTTCCAAAATTTTCATCAGAAAAGGTAATGAACCCAACGTTGTACTTCTGAATTAATAAATCTAGCCGCTCCATCAAAACGTGAACGGGAATATACCTTATTCCCTTATCCCAGCGATGGCAAAAGGTACAACGTGCCACACAACCCTTACTTGCTGGGAGGTTGGCTACTTTTTTACCTCGCCGGTGCGGTTCAAAAATTCTAGGATCTAATGACTTTGCCGTCATCGCGGCAAGCTCATTAGGGGGAAAGAAAAAGTCTATTTCTTCGCTATCCATTAATGACCAGTCTATGTCATAAACCTTTTCAGCTTCTATCGGATCCTGAAATGACGTGATCACCATTTCTTTCTTTTGGTCGAGAAAAGCTAAACCGAGGACATTTTTAAAGTCATTTTTGGATTTGGCGGTCAACCAGCAATTGGCAAAGTCAACGGCAGTTCGCTCACCCTCACTTGTACATACAAAGTCGACACCGGTCTTTTCCAATATGATCTCGGCTGATGCCCCTAAATTGCCGCCCATTAGAATGGTTGTTTTAGGCAGTCTCTTTTTAATTTCCAAAGATAATTTTTTTGTGTATTCATAGGCCGTCGAAACCACCGCACTAATCCCTAGGATATCCGGTTTTTTGTTTTCAATATGATCTAAAATATCAGAGAAGGAAGGGCGCAAAAAATCGATATTATAGAATTCAGTTTTATCAAAACCCGCTTTTTTGAGGGCTGTAATAACGGACAGGCTCCCCATGGGTGGGAAGTCAGTAGGGGTTGGCCTAATGGGTGTTGTAACGATTAAAATACTAGGATGATTTTGGGGGATCATCAAATTATTATACTTTAAAATTTTCAAAAACCAAAAACATCCTCTGAAATTTATGTGGATTTCTTTACCTCTTCCATGCTCGAGATCGAATCGCTTTCCCCTAAAAATGATTTAGCTTGGAAATAAATTTATCCCATTCGACATCCTTTAAGCACAATGAAAAGAAATAGCCGATCAGTTCCATGGAATACAGAACTTTATTTTTTGTATGGCAGATTCTTTATCAGGAGATTTGCCATGAACCAGCCGAGGTAGAAACACCGCAAAGATGGAACTGGAAATCAGGGCGTAGACAAACATCAAATGCACATACACATATACATTAAGGGCTAAGTACGCAATTTCTGTCGCGAGCATTGATAAGAAAAGGAAAATGTGAGATAGAGAAAAGCGATGGCAAGAAACGAATTGTGAAAAATTTCTCAGAAAATTTTAACGATAAAAAATATCCTATGGACAACCCCATAAAAAACGCGGCGGTTACTAGGATGATAACAACCTCTTTACCATAAAGAATGGTTACGAAATCGCGGATCATCACAAACTGCGAAATGCTCAGGCATGCCCCCACCAAAAACAGAAGAAGGGGTTATCTTAGAATGGAGTAACGGGTCATAAGTGCTGCTTTTCTAAAATATTGTCTGGGCAGGGGAGCAAACATTCACAACACCAGCCAACCCTCTCCTATCCCCCCTCTATGAAGAGAGGGCAAGGAAAAAATTTCTCAACTCATGAGGAAATCAATGGATGAGATGGTTTGCACTTTCCATCACGCAAAGAACAAAAATAATTACAAGGATTCTATCAGGAAGCTGAAAAAGCTGGAAGGATATTTAAAGAGGGGCTCAGGCAGGCAGTTGACACAAATCCTGATTTTGTGGAGTTGGCTTGTTGTTACCATTGGCGGAACCATTTTTCCAATTTCGCTGGCTATAACGAAAAACTTTGCCTTCATAATTAGTGATGACCACTTCGTCTTCAGTATGTTCGATCACACTATTAGGCAGTAACCTGACTTTTCCACCGCCACCTGGAGCATCGATTACGAAATAGGGTACAGCCATTCCCGATGTATGACCCATAAGGTCTTTCATAATGTCGAGACCTTTTTGAACTGAGGTGCGCAAATGGTCTGTTCCTTCTGTCATGTCCGCCTGGTAGATGTAATAAGGCTTAATACGGTTCTTCAATAATTTTTGCATCAACTCCTTCATCGTCGCAGAGTTATCGTTTACGCCTTTTAGCAATACAGTTTGACTGCCTAAAGGAATCCCGATGTCAGCAAGCATGGCGCAGGCCTTCTCAACTTCAGGTGTTAATTCGCTAGGATGATTAAAATGCATATTGAAATACAACGGATGATACTTTTTCAAAATTGAACACAGGTTTTCAGTAATCCTTGCCGGAAGAGTCCCAGGAACCCGAGTGCCGATGCGCATAATCTCCAGGTGTGGAATGGATCTCAACTCGGCGAGAATACGATCAAGTTCTTTATCAGGAACAAGAAGT
>JABJCF010000530.1 GCA_018665625.1 Nitrospina sp.
ACGCAGAGTTCGGCTGGCGCTCAAAACGTTTGGGGGTTTGGGAAGGGATTTGAGACTGCTATACATCCCACTGGTTGCTGTAAACAGTATAATTTTGGGATGCATCTCATTCATTACAATGGAATCCTCTTTTCTAGTAACCCGCCGCTGGAAGATCTGTAAAGCTATCTCTCAATCAATTTAGCCTTCCAAAAAAACGACACTCAAAATGGGGCTGATATTCAGCGCCCATGTAAATCTATTAATTGCTTTATATTGTATGCTTTGCAAAAAATACCACTACATATAGTATCTGTCAAGCGGTTATTTGAAAGAAATTGCTAAAAAATGAGATAAACCTTATTTTATAGTAGTTTATGGGCGTCAAAAAACCTGTTTTTTATCGAAATTTTTTTCTTGACCCAATATGAAGTGTGTTTAAAACAGGAATATTACAATATGTGGGGGGTGGCTCATTGTTAGTGGGAGAAGGATGATGCAGCTAATTTTATTGGACTTTAAACTTATCCAGGCTCAGTGGAAAGGAGTCCAGGTACTTCTTCTTGATCCGATAATAGCCCTTTTGGCCCTCTATTTGGGCATAGAATTGCTGGTCCTTTTTATCGAGGCTTCCAACCTGTAATTCCGCAAATTTTACTGAAGGGCCTGTCCAAAGACTGATCTTGAAGGAGGGAGGGGTTAATCCTGCCTCCTCAGGCACCATGCCCTCCTCGATAAAGGATTCGAATTCCATTCCATTCATCGCCCAGAGGAGGTCTTTTCCCAAAAATTCTTTGATTTTCATTTTATCGGGTTTGAGTAAGCTCCAGGTGATTCCGGATTTTTGTAATTCAAAAAGGTTTTTTTGATTTTCTATAATTATTTTGCTTACGTCATCTGTTTTAAATTTGAAAAGTTTTTTATTCCGTAATTCATGAAAGGTGCGAAATATTTTTTGCGTTGTTTCTTGGGAAACCGAAAACACTGTGGACTCACCGGTGCGCTTTGCAAAAAACAGTTTTCCATCAAGGGTGGTGTTACCTAAAAAAATGGTTTTCGATGTTCCATCCGCCATTGTTAAAGAAAAGGAACGTTTTGGTTTGTCGAGCCCAAACGAATCTGCAGAGTCTAGCGATAGTTTTATAAATTCGATTAGTTTTGCTTCTTTCAAATCGAACAATAGACTTTTTATGGTGGCCATATCCGCAGCGACTTCTTTGGGTTTTTTGATTTGCCAGTCATCTTTTTGTATGCGAACAGCCTTTATGGTTTCGTTTTCTATTTGAATATTTAATTCAGCCACATTTGTTTCTTCGAATTCAATCAACGTTTTTAAAAGAAAGTCGGCATTCCTTTTTTCAAGAGTGTCGCGGAATTTTGCGTCGACAAGGAATACCCCGGGTGCATCCTTTTTTATGGCGTAGTAACCAGAACTATTTTTGGAAGCACCTATTTTTATGGAGAAACTATTTTTGTTGTCATCTTCAAGTAGTACAGTTATGTCAGGTTTATCCAGACCATAGGCGTCAAGTGACTCTGGGCTTTCACTTTCAAACTCCTTGATTCGGGAAAATTGAAGGGCTCGCAGAAAAGCTAACACAGCATCTTTATCGGCCTTTGTTTTGGCTTCCCCAGAAACCTGCCATTGTTCTTTTTCTCGAATTAAACTTAGAGGGTGTTCGCTCCTTTTAATTTGAATCCGGTTGATGGATCCCGAACTAAAATTGAAAATGGTTTTATCCCTAAAATGGTAGAGGGGTTTGTCAAAATCTGCTTTAGAGGTGGCTGCAAGAAGTACTGCGGAGTCATTTTCAAGTTTGAGGTAAATTTTACCTCCCATAGGGCTGTCATTACCGAGGAGAAGAGTTTCTTCTTTGCCTTTTTTAAATTTTACACGAATTTTAAATGAGGGAGATTGTAGACCGTATTGCGAAAGGTTTTTAGCATTACTTTCGACAACCCGGGACTTTTCTAAGCTGTCTATTGCAGTTAAAAAAGATTCGACTTCAGGGATGTCTCCTTTGGTTTTAAGAGGCTGAGAAAGGTTCCATATACCAATAGTATTTTGCTGTAATGTTATTGTTTGATCTTTTTTGCTGATGGAGAGTTCGCTGACATCTTCCTTTTTTAAAGGCAACACCTTGCCGGCTATTTCTTTTTCGAGATTTTTCTTTTTTTCAGCAGGCAGGTCGACCAGAAAGTAGTAAAATCCCAGTCCGATGAAAACGACCATCATCCCGGCCGTTCCTTTAAACTTCATAAACCTCTTCTCCTCCACCAGATGCGTATGCCAGTACCGGCCACCAACCCGGGGAAAACCAAAACGCCCAAAACGAAAATTGCGCTTCCCCATGAACTGGTCAGATGAAGAGGAGTATTTTTTCTTTCTTTAGGGCGAATTGAAATGAGGTTTTCTTCTTCCGCCAGCCAGGAAACAGTGTTTAGAAAAAAGTCTCCATTGCCCGAAAAGTTACTGTAGCGGTTGTTAGAAAAATCAGAATCTCCAATCACTATAAGCGTGGCTTTTGGTTGTGAATGACTATGATCGTGTGTTTCGCCTTCTTCTACCTTGTGGGCTTCCTTTTCCTCTAATGATTTTGTTGCAACTACGGCAACGGGTACTGGGCCTTTAAGGTCGGTTTCTGCGTCAAATTTCACGGTTCCCGATTCAAAGTCAGATTCGCCCCAACTATTACCGCTGGTCTTCAGCAATTCTACCGTCTCTATATTGGAGTTTGGAATGGAACGAACCGACTGGATAATTGGAAAAATAGTGGCAAGAACAAATTCGCTTGTAATATCGTGAACGGTGTATTGGTTTACTACGGGCGCTGCGAAATCTCCACCGAACAATTTGGACATGGGGTCGATGACAATATCGCCGCCGAGTTGAATTCCCCAGTTTTTCAAAAACTCATCCAAACCCGATTTTGCTTTGGGATCTATTAGCATCATAACAGCCCCACCTTTATTGAGGTAGGATTGGATGGAGTTGAGCTCTTCCGTTAAAAGGGGTTTTTTAGGGCCGGCTACTACCAGTGTCGCAGCGTCTTCTGGCACTTCTCCTGTTTGTAAAAGTAATAAGGGTTTTACTATAAAGCCGTCCTGTTCCAGATTCTTTTTGGCTGTTTGGTAGCCTTCATTCTCCATGCTTTCAATTTGGCTTTCACCATGACCTTCAAGGAAATAAATTACTTTCTGCTCATCACGAGTAACTTTTAAAAGGGCATTAGTAAGGTTTTCTTCGGAAGCATTCTGGATTTTTGTTTCTTTGGTTCCACTTTCTAATACGATGGTTCCATAGGTGGTTATCCCATATTGCTTTGTCACAGCGGGATTTTTGTCGGGGTCGACATAAGTAATTTCAATTTTATCTGTTTCTTCAAGGTAGCCAGAAATTAAATTGGTGAATGCGATTTTTTCAGGTGTTTCGATTTGATAAAAAGCGGTTAATTTAACTTCTCGTGGAAGGTCCGCAATAAATTTTTTAGTTTGTGGTGCCAGGGTAAACAGGTTTCCCTCGGTAAAGTCGAAACGATGTTTGTGGCGATGGACGAGAAGGTTGGTGAAAATAAGAATTCCAAGAAAAACAGATGTCAATATAACTGCATTGGTGCCATGAAGAGCTGAACGCGTAGAAAAGAATTCCTTTATATGTCTTCCTTCTGCAACTAGATAAAATATCCCATTAGAAATAGAAATCGCGGTAAATGATAGGATTAAAGTTTTAAGGTCAGGAAGAACAATGTAAAAAAACAGCGCCGCAAAACCCAGTATCAAAGATAACCAGCCCGCCATCGGAACGAATTTATTCATAAATTACCTCCAGCGGTTCGAGTCTAAAGTGCGATGGCAAAGGAAAAGTCCAAAAATGATAAAGGAAAGGTAATAAGTGATGTCGCTGGTTCCGACCATACCTTTTAGAAAACGATCCATATGTTCAATTATGGAAAGGTATTCGAGAACTTGCCCCGTTGAAGAGTTGGCGGACTGTGCCCCCCATCCTATGACCCACATGAAGAGTGAAAAACCAAAAGTTATTACGGCGGCAACGATCTGGTTTTCTGTCAATGAAGATGCAAATACTCCTACTGAAACATAGCAGCCCGCCATGAGCAATACCCCTAGATAGCCTGTTAAAACAGGGCCAATGTCCGGTTCGCCAATAAAAAATAAAAAGATAATTGAGTAGCTCGATAGAAGAATCATCAGGCCTACGACTATCATGCAAGCAAAAAATTTACCCAATACGATTTCTTTTAGCTGTACCGGTGAAGAAAGCAGAAGGCGGAACGTTTTAGATTTTTTTTCTTCGGAAAAACTGCGCATCGTAATGATGGGAATCATTAAAAGCAAGATCACAGCCATATTTTGAAAGCTGGGTTCTATAACCATTTCATTAATATTCAGGGCCATACCCATTTGCTGGAATTGGCCTGATTGCATACTTTGCATGCTGAAAAAACTGAGGATATTAATGAAAATATAGCTGTAAATAATTAAAAATATTGTGGTGACTACATAAAATATGGGAGAGTTGAAAAACGAACCCATGTCTCTTTTAGCTATTAACCAGATATTCCTCATGCGGCTGGCTCCTTTTCTTCAAGAGTGAGTTTGAGGAAAATATCTTCAAGTGTCATGGGGACGGGTTTGAGTTCCACGATGCCCCAATTTTTTTCAAGAGCTAGTTTTGCGATTTCATCTTGAAGATTTGACCTCAATTCACATTCGATGAGGAACTGATTTTCTTCTCCGCGCGAAACGGAAAGTACTTGAACGAGATTTTTTAAACCTTCTTCAAGGTTGTCTTCTGAATTTCTTACTGTCAGGGAGAGTCGTTCACTTTTGCGTAGAGAAGCTGTCAGCCCTCCGAGAGAATCCACTGCGGCAATTTCACCTTCATTAATTATGATCACGCGTTTACAAATTTGAGTGATTTCGGGAAGGATATGTGAGCTAAGAATAATAGTGTGCTCGGCTGCCAGTTCCTGAATTAATTTTCTAATTTCTATAATCTGAATGGGATCCAAACCAACGGTAGGTTCATCGAGGATGAGAATTTCTGGATCGTGGACCATAGCCTGGGCCAATCCAACCCTTTGTTGGTAACCTTTGGAAAGTCGTCCGATTATTCGATGGCTTACATCCTTAATCGAACACTTTTCAATAACCCTTTCAACGGCGGAAGGGATCTTTTTAGAATTAACACCTCTTATGCCAGCAGAAAATTTTAAAAAACCAGCAACCGTCATGTCTGGATAAACCGGTGGTGTTTCTGGGAGGTATCCGATGATTTTTCTGATTTCAAGCGACTGCTCAAAGGTGTCGAACCCATTGATTTTTGCGCTACCACTTGAAGCTGGCAGAATGCATGAAATAATATTCATGGTTGTGCTTTTACCTGCCCCATTCGGCCCGAGAAAACCAACCACTTCACCTTTTTCTATTTGAAAGGAAATGTTATTTATGGCGCGACGTGTCCCGTAATACCGGGTCAGGTTCTCAACTTCAATCATTCTGGTACTCCATAAAAACCATTGGGCATCTGGGAGAATTTGCTTTGTTTATGTTGTAGGGAAAATATATAGAAACAATCAAAGGAAATATGAATAGAGAAAAATTAGCATAGTCGCCACATGATTTTCAATTAAAAATTTTTAATCTCTCTAGCGAGAGTAGCAGTGTTAGCGGACTATAGTAAAGGGGTAAAGGCACAAATTTTCTAAATGGGATTCGACCTGTTTGCCCCCTACCGGGTATATGTGGTATTTAACCATTTACTTCATGCCCCAGAGGGGTAGCACGGGTAAAAGTTTAGGTGAATCATCACAGGCCCTACGCCCAGTGGTTATACGTTGAACATTCCTAAAATCCAAATTCCGTAAAAAAGCAGGAAAGCTGCGGAAAAAATGATTGCTGGCCTTGATCTTAATCCCGCTGATGGTGTGACGGCCTTAAGAATGAATAGGACAGCGCACGTCACCCAGCCGAAAAAACCAACTTCCGTTAGTATTGAGCCTAGAGTGGAGGGTGGCTTGTCTGCCTGCAATTTCTCCAGTAATCTTTTTTTCTTTTTTTTCAGGGAAGCCTGATCCGTTTTAAGAATATCTGATTTATTAACCATTAATTGAGCGATTTTTTCATTACAAAGATTTATCCATTTTTGTCCCGGTGTCCAAAGGCTGTGAGTGGAAAAGAATGCTCCTCGTAGAATGCGGCAGGATTTTAAAGCTTCCTCTGTCAAGTTTTTAGATTCGTAGGAAAGGGTGATGTTCCAAAGCTTCTCGGCTGCTATTTCAGCCATTCCAGAGCCAGGAATATGCCATTGGATAGCGCGTTCATAGTGAGTCATTGCTTGCGCATGATTGCTGTTTTCGAAAAAATTTTCTGCGATAGAGAGTTCTTTTTTTCCGTTAAAATAAATTTTCAGGCAGGCCATAAGAATTAATATTGCAAAACCCACAAGAATATTTAGAGCTAATAATTTTGTTTTCATCTGGGTTTAAGGCGTTTGCCTTTTTGTTGTGCCGATTTGTATATCGTATAGATGATTTCCAATACCTTCAGCGCATCTTCACCCGTAGCGTTGCTCGACTTCCCAGTTCGAAGGCTTTTTACCATGTCTCTGGCGCCCCCTATAAAAGGAGTTTCATAGTGCTTGGGTTCGGGGAAAGGTCTTTTTTCAAGTTCCTGGAATCCTTTAAAGCGTTTGCTTTTCCGTGTTACATAAAGTTCCCTGCCCGAATTACCAATTAATAGACGGCCCTCTGAACCTTGTATGTCTAATTCAAAATTAAAATATTTTCGCGCTCCTCCACCTTCGATAAAACCTATGGTGTCATTTTGAAATCCGATCATGGCGCATGCAGTCTCTTCTATATAGCGTTTTCCCTTAGGTCTTGTTTCTTGACCTGAAACCCATTCAATGGGTCCTCCAAAGTATAAAAGAAGATCGATTAAATGTGTCCCATCATGGAAAAGTGGGCCGCCGCCATATTGGGATACTGGTAAATCATCAGGTTTCCAGCTTAAGGCATTTCCTATAATAGTTTTTACTTCGCCAATTTTCCCTGCTTGAATTAATTTTTTGGCTTTTTGGTAATAGGCGTC
>JABJCF010000531.1 GCA_018665625.1 Nitrospina sp.
ATGATTTTGATTTTAAATTATTTATAGACGACACCCTGAAATTACAATGTATCGAAGATGTCAAAGGGCTTTCCCTTGATGCAATCTTAAGTGCAGTTCAGACAGGCTGGTCGTACAATATGGGAAAACCCAATTATGGAATCCCAGACCTACAGCACCCCAGTATCCAGTCTGAAGGATGGATTATAGATCCTAGTCTAGTTAATGGAATAGCAAAGCCTAAGAACAAATTAGGTAACGAGCTTGCAGAGTTTATCCAAAAAGGTGGGTTGGACTCAAAAAGGTCTTTTAACCTGATGGGTCATATCCAGAGACTATCAAATATTGGTCGAGCATTATCAGGTGAACGTAATTTAAATGCATTACTCGAAATAATTGTAAATGAAGCAAGAGACCTGACCCATGCTGATGGCGGGACCCTTTATATATTAAAAGATGATGTCCTGGATTTTAAAATTGTACAGAACGAATCATTAAATATATTTATGGGTGGCACGACGGGGAAAGACATAACCTTCCCTCCCGTGGCAAAAAATATGTCCAATGTCTCTGCTTACGTGGCCATAAAGAATATTTCAGTAAACATCCCCGATGTTTATAATTATGAGCCTTTCGATTTTACCGGACCTAAAAAGTTTGATGAAAAAACGGGTTATCGGACGAAATCCATGCTCGTTGTCCCCCTTACGAACCATGAGGATGTTGTTATAGGCGTTTTGCAGCTATTAAACGCTCGAGAAATAAAAGATAAAAAAAGGGTCATTGCTTTTTCCCCCGACTACGAAAGTTTGGTCGAATCACTAGCCTCGCAAGCAGCAGTAGCAGTTAGCAACGCCTCCCTTATAAGTGAATTAAAATCAGCCCATCAAACGTTGGTTGTTGCCCGAGATAAATCTGAAGAGGCTAACCGCGCAAAAAGTAATTTTCTGGCTAACATGAGCCATGAGCTCAGAACTCCCATGAACGCCATAATTGGCTACAGTGAAATGTTATTGGAGGATGCAGAAGAAGAGGGGCTAGATGTTTTTCAAGATGATCTGGGGAAAATTCGGTCCTCCGGAAAGCATTTGTTAGGATTGATTAATGAAATCCTCGATTTATCCAAAATTGAAGCTGGGAAAATGGAAATCCTACTCGAAAGCTTTGAAATTTCTAAGTTAGTCAAAGAAGTTGAGGGCACAATTCACCCTCTCGCGGAAAAGGGATCAAATAATCTGGTCATAGATTGTCCTGAGGACGTAGGCTATATGGATGCCGATGAAACCCGAGTCCGCCAAATGTTGCACAACTTATTAAGCAATGCATGTAAATTTACAGATAAAGGTACCATTACATTAAAGGTTTTTCGCGATATAAGAGACGACATTGAGTGGGTAAATTTTGCCATCAGTGATACCGGCATGGGTATTCCAGCAGATTCTATCAGTAAATTATTCCTGGAGTTTTCTCAAGTCGACAATTCATCGACAAGGAAATTTGGAGGTACCGGACTTGGCCTCGCAATTAGCAGGAGATTTTGTTTGATGATGGGAGGAGATATCAGAGTAAGAAGTGTTTTGAATGAAGGTTCAACTTTCACCATTTATCTCCCTGTCAAAGTAATCACCAAAAAAACACTACGACGAAGGCAGAGTGATCGTTAAATATTCATCCATCTTTTTTTATGTGTCTAACAAAAATTCAATCCAAACGAAACATCTCACCATGAACATTTCAAACCTCCTTTGACTTTGGATTCCCAAAATCGGTCATCAGACATAGAAAAAAAAATTGTAGAAAGTTTTTCAAAATATGCCCATTCTTATGACCGCTACGCTCTTTTACAGAGATCCATGGCAGAACGACTGGCCTCTTTTTTACCTCAAAAGCCTCCCGCTCATATTCTTGAGTTAGGTTGTGGAACAGGAGTTTTTACACGGCATCTATTGACCATGCCTTTAAAAAAACTGACCCTAAATGACATATCCCCTGAAATGATTAAAATATTAAAAACCCGTTTATCAACTCCTGATAACACTAAGTTTCTGGTAGGAAATGCAGAAAAAATACCATTGGAAATGGCAGATTTAATCTGCGCCAATGCGGTATTTCAATGGTTCGAAAATCCCTCAAAAACGTTAACTCGTTTAAAAGGTTCATTGAATAAAAAGGGAACTATAATATTTAGTACGTTTGGCCCGGAAACTTTAGTTGAGTTTCGCCAAGCCGCAAATATGGTTAGCCCAACAACTCTTTATTCAATCAAACAATGGAAGACTTTTATAAAGAATACTGGGTTTGTGTTGAGTTCATTCGATATGGAAAAAAGAAAAATTTTCTCTCCAAGCGCTATGAATTTAATAAAGAATCTTCAACAAATTGGGGCAGCACCCATTAAAATGTTTAATGCTGGTGGTTTAAGAAAACTAATCAGAGATTACGATAAACATTTTTCTACGGATCAGGGAGTTTATGCGACCTGGGAGCTCTACTATTTCTCTATTACCTATTGATATAGAGAATTTATATATAACAAAACAAATCCCCGGCTTTTCCATAAAAGATGACAGCAAAAATTCTCAGTAAAAATCTAGCCCTCCTGAAATCGCTTCATCCAAAAGCATATGAAAATATTAATAAAGTAATACCAACTCAAAAATTTAAAATATCCGAATCAAATTCTGGTCTCCCAACGCTTTCCTATAAAAATGATAAAGGAACTCAAATTTATCTGCTCAGCAAATATGAGCCCCTTCTAGAAGCAAATCGCCTAATCAATTCACTAAATCCGCAAGAGCATACAAACTACATTGTTAGCGGTATGGGTTTATGTTATCAAATTATCGAACTGATAAAGCTTGCACCAAAGTCTTCTAGAATTATTGTAATCGAAAGTGACTCGCAACTAGCCAGGCTTGCCTTTGAAACAAACGATTTAAGCCAGATTTTAAATTATCCAGGCATATCATTTGTTTTCCCCAAGACTGTTGAAGATATTCTGTCAAATTTAGAAACAGATAAATTTAATTTTTGTTTAAATGGTTATCAACTGGTCAGACAGAATTCTTTATATGAATTAAACGTAGAGAAAAACAATGAATTACTCGGAGGATTAGAGAAATTTTTTCAAGCCACTACGATCGAACTTAAAACCCAAACAGCAAAGTCTAAAATATTTTATAGTAATATTCGCAGAAACTTTTCCAATCTAATATCCAGTAATGGCATTAACGCCATAAAAAACTCTTTTCCAAATATTCCAGCTATTATTTGTTCAGCAGGTCCCTCACTCGATAAAAACATTCAATATCTAAAAGCTAAAAGAGATAATTTTATTTTAATATCAGCGGCAACGGCACTGAAACCCTTATTAAAAAATGGAGTTGCACCTGACTTCGTGGTCGCTATTGATCCAGATGACTTAACAACTCGTTTTTTCGATTTCCAGGCAGAATTAGACAATACCTGGCTTATTTACGATCCTGTAGTTCCTTCTATTATTCCAGAGTTCTTTAAAGAGAAACGCCTTGCTTATGATTCGTCAGTTAATTTAGCCCAATGGTTAAAGATACATATAGGGGCATATGGCTCTCTAGGTAAAGTGTTTTCCGTAGCACATGCGGGCTTTGAACTTTCCAGTTCAATTGGATGCTCACCCATCTTATTCATTGGGCAAGACCTTTCTTTTACAGGCAACCGTCTGCACTCAAGATACTCATATTATTACCAGGAAAGAGAAAATTTGATGGGGACCATAGAGACGATGAGAAATTTGGATGAGAAAAAATTTCGTCAGTATTCTGGGAATTTATTGGAGGGATTAAATATATTTGGCAGCCAAATAACTACAACGTTAGCTCTAGACACTTATGCGGAAATGTTATCCAGTTCGTTTAAGAATAATCTGAAAGTTTTTAATGCTACGGAAGGAGGTCTAGGAATTAAAGGAACCAAAAATATATCATTACGTGAAGCTATTAATACTTATTGCACGGAAAATATTTCAGCCCTTAAAACGAAAACCCTAAATTCCCTGCCATCCAAATCGCTTGAGATTGAAAAAATTAATAAGGCGGCAAAAATTAAACTTAATTATTTTAGAGATTTTTCCAACCAATTAGATGAACTTGAAACGGAAGTTAAGCAAAGTCATCCCCTATCGGACAGTACCAAAGAACATTTTGTACAAAAAATGAGGACAACCATTCAAGAGCTACTAGACAATGAAGAAGCGACTTTACTTCTCCAGGGCTATGACTATTCGGGGTTCGCTATTTGGAATCAAAAATCAAACGAAATCGTGAAAAAGAAACTGGCTGTTGAAACCAAGAACCTTCTCGAAGAAGAGTTTCAACGAGATCAAAACTTCCTTAATGTTTTAAAAAACTCAGTAAAGTTTCATTTAGATGTTTTTTCCAGTTTGGCAAATGAGGGCAATTAATTTTTTTTAGTCGTCTGAAATGTCAATATGCACAATTGGCCCGCAAAGGTAGAAAACATCATAAAAGCTTAAATTTCAATGAATTACTATTGACATAAATTCCATTTTAACTTATCATTACACCATCTAATAAATTTCAAACAGATGGAGGCACGCATGGAAGCTTTGCATGGCAAAAATATGCCCTCGCCTGAAGATGATTTCTCATCAGCCCAAAAAGATAACTTGGAAGCGTTTGAGAATGATCTTCGGGAGGAAAATTTACGTTTGATGAGAAATCTATGTTTACAAGAAATGATAGGTAAGGCCAAGAGAAATGACCCTGATGTATGGCCTTTCAAATAGTTTAAAAAGCAGTTGTTCGAGACCCCAGAAATTACTCGGACAACAGCTTTTTTATTTCCGTGCCCAGTCCAAACCCTGCCCCAAACCATTTACCACGAAGTATACCCTCTTTATCAATTAATATTGTCGAAGGGGTTCCGCGTAACTGATAATTCTCGAAGGTCTCTGCAGTAAATTTTTTATCTTTATAATAATTGACTACCTGTTCCGTTATTTTATTCTGAGTCACCTCTGGTAATTGAGAGAAATCAGGGAAATCTCTATCAATCATTTTTCTGGCAGCTTCATTGGCTTTATTAGGGTCTGCTGGAGTAATTTTATCCCAGGCAATAGCAAAAGGTATTTTATAAGAGAGGCGATTATTATCAAGCAATCCCTGGCTTCCTAAACCATACAAAGTTTCTCCAACCACTTCCCCATGTTTGACCAACTTTTTCAAGTTCTCCAAATTATTCAATTGATAATCTTCAAAAGCTGTAGCCAAACCCCAAAAAATAACAGGTTCATCACGACACATATTATATGAATCAAGGATTTCAGGAAAACCAGCGCTAAAACACCCCGGGCAGTTAACCTGAAAAACTTTTATAACAATTATTTTACCTCTTTCCATGCTGATATTTGAGGGTTCACCTTGAACCCATTCAGAAACTTCTATATCGGGAGCCATCTCGCTAATTTGAGACATGAGTTGAATCCTCACTAATATTTGTCACCAAACGCTTAATCAAAGTCTTCATTCTCTCAGGCGGATTACTATTTAAAGCTTGATCCAGCAAAAAGAGCGCCCTACTTTTTTCTCCCTGAAGATTATGAATGACTCCAAGCATTACATAGGAGTTAAAGAGTTTATCTCCCATAGGAAAATCATCTAATATTTTTTGAAAATGTTTTTGTGCGTTCGAGAATTTTTTTAATCTGTAAAAAGATGAACCTATTCCAAAATGGATATTATCTTCTAAAAATTTGGGTGGGTTTTTCTTAAAAAGTCTATTAAATAGCTTCAAGCTTGTATCATATTTGCCATCGCTAAACGCCTTCATAGCGGATTTGTAATCATTGCTGGAAAATATAACAGGAGGCTTGACCTTTGAAAGAATTCTTAATGTTTCTTTATGTTCATCGTATTTAACACGAGTATTTTTTAGATCCTCTTTCATTATTTCGTTGCGAGCAATTTCTTTATTTATTCGGCTTGAAAATTCACTGTCAGAGTTACGGATATTTGAATCTGTTTTGCGAATTAAATCATCCATAGTGGACTCTTGGGCCGACAATGAGCCTTGGTTTATAAAAAGTCTCTCTATCTCATTAGTCAGATTATCTAAGTGCTGTTGGTTTTCCCTTCTTTTAGCGAGGGTTTCTTTGTCAGGGGGTTCCCAAACATGCATTTCAGTTGGATTTGCATTCCAATTCGTGGGGGCGGACGGCAAGTAGCCACCGCAAGCCGTGAATAGGCTCGCAAAAATAAAAACAATTAATGTCAGAAAAATATTTTTCATAGGCCTGCAAAGTTATATAATCACATATTACTGACTTAGTTTAGACAAAATCCCCTTAATATTCAACCCTTTACAAATAATGAAAGATTATTACTCCGTTTTAGGTATTAAAAAAGGTTCTTCCGACGATGATATTAAAAAGGCATATCGCAAGCTTGCCATGAAATATCATCCAGACAGAAATGAAGGAGATTCCAAAGCTGAAAGTAAATTTAAAGATATTAGCGAAGCCTATGCTGTTCTAAGTGACCAAAAAAAGCGTCGCGAATACGACCAAGTAGGTTCAGAAGGGTTTCATCAAAAATTTTCACAAGAGGATATTTTCCGAGACTTTGATATCAACGATATCCTCAAAGGGTTTGGATTTGGGTCTGGCTCAGGGAACCCCTATCATGAACAGGGAGGCTTTTCTGGTGGAGGTGGTTTTGGCAACCGCTTTAACCGTCAACCCCAAAGCCCTCCTCTTCCACCTCTTGTAAAAGAACTTTCTATAAGTTTTGAAGAGGCCGCATTAGGCGCGCAAAGAAATATTTCTATTTCACGAAATGGGAAGGTTGAAGAAACCAGTATTAAAATTCCAGCAGGAATCACCGACGCAAAAACCCTGCGATTGAAAGGAAAAGGTCATTTAGGACCCGATGGTAAAACCTTAGGTGATTTACATTTAAAAATTAGAGTACAACAACATCCTCTTTATAGGCGTGAGGATCGAAATATTGTCATCGACTCTGAAATCAAATTGACCGATGCAATTTTAGGTACTACCATTGAAGTCCAAACAATAAATGGGATTAAGGGAGTCAAAATCCCACCGGGGACACAAAACAATGCGAAATTACGTTTAAAAGGGGTCGGCATAAAATCTTCATCAGGAACTCAGGGTGACCAAGTGGTAAATATTAAAATAATGATTCCTAAAAAATTAACAGAAGAGCAAATAAAACACATGCAATTTTTAAGGGATACCGGTATTTAAAGTTTTTTAAATTATATTTATTAAGGGAGTAAATAGTGGCCAATGTATTTTTTAAGACGGATAACGTTACCCATGAAGTGGAAGACGGTACTCCTCTTATAGATTTTTGCGATGAAATTGATGTGTCTCTTTCTTTTGGATGCACAGAAGGGACTTGCGGGGTATGCGAAGTCACGGTCATTGAAGGCAAAGAAAACCTTTCGAGGGTCACAGATGAAGAAAAGGATTATTTATTGGAGGAAGACCTTGAAGACGGTATGCGATTGGGCTGCCAGGTAAAAATACGAAAAGGAGATGTAACACTTAAATGGAAGAAGGTTAAAGGCTAAATTTATAATCCACTGCCTTTAATATCTTCTTCCACTTTTTTCACCATCCATTCTTTAATTTCTTCCGAAAGCTTTTTAGATTCTTCTGTCGGGATATCTGGACAAGCTTGACTGGCCATATCTGCAAAACTCATAGCCTCATCTGAAGGGCCTGATTTTTGATAGATTAAGGACATCTTCCAAAGAGATTTCGCTTCCAAAAAGCGCTCACTATTTTTCTTGCCGATGGATTTAGCATGGCGAAAGCATATCAAGGCTTTTTCATCATTATTCAATTGCCAGTAAGTGTCTCCCAAATTATTAAGTAAGCCGTACTCGATTTTAAAATCAGTTCCTTTGCGAATTTTAGGCCAACCTTTTTCATAGCTTTCTAC
>JABJCF010000532.1 GCA_018665625.1 Nitrospina sp.
GAAATTGAAGGCACTGTGGAAAATATTGGTTGGAGAGTTACTCGAATCCGAACTTTTGACAAACGCCCCCTCTATGTTCCAAACTCAGTTTCTTCGCACATTGCTGTCGAAAATCCCTCTAGGATGTCAAATCGGCGAATAAAAGAAACCATTGGCATTCGTTATGATGATGCCTCCAAAATCGAGATCATCATAAATCAAATCAAAGAAATGCTGAAAAAACATTCGGACATTGACGCTGGAAAAACCCTAATAGTAAACTTCAACTGCTTCGCACCATCTTCATTGGATTTCTTTATTTATACCTTCACCAAAACCACAGACTGGATCGAATTTCACAATGTCAAACAAGACGTTCTTTTAAAAATCATTAAGATTGTTAATGAAAACGGCGCTGAGTTTGCCTTTCCAACATCTACCATGCATCTAGCCAGTCAGGAATTTTTTAATAATCCAGATGCAAATGACCATTAAAAAATATTCTATACAAATGAAATCAAAAAAATTTCTCTTTCGGATAAGTCTACTTTTTATGCTTCCGGCATTTCTTGTTTCTGCAAATGGCTGCGCAAACCTTGGGCCAACGACATTAAAAAGTGAGCGCAGCAATTATAATTTAGCGGTACAAAAAACCAACGATGAACAGTTACTACTCAATCTGGCGCGTCTTAAATATAGAGACACTCCTTTCTTTATGGAAGTCAGTAGTGTGGCTTCGCAGTTCACACTATCAACTACTGCCAATGCAAGCGCAACGCTACAAGAGGGGGTGAATGGGATTTTTGGTCTGGGCGGATCGGTTGGAGTGACAGAAAAACCAACAGTTACTTATTCCCCCTTACAGGGAGATCAGTTTATTCAACGAGTTCTTTCCCCTCTACCACTGCAAACCATAACACTTTTATTTCATTCTGGCTGGAGCGTAGAAAGAATTTTTCGATTATGTTTTCAAAGAATGAACAATTTAAGAAACGCTCCGGGCGCCTCCGGTCCGACCCCAAAAAAGGCACCCCAATTTAAAGAATTTATTGAGGCGACAAAACATTTAAGAGAACTCCAATCCCAAGATGTTTTAAATCTTTACTTTCAAAAGCAAAATGGAATCCCTCAAATTATTTTAAAAATTGCTGAAGAAGGCAAAAGCATGGAAGCCGCAAATAAATTTGCAAGGGCATTAAATGTAGAGCCAGGAAAGGAACAATATGTTATTACATTTTCTCCCAAACCGAACGAATCCGATCAAATCAGGGTTGTCACCCGATCGCTCTTAGGGATTTTGTTTTACCTTTCTCAGGCTGTAGAAGCGCCCGAAGAAGATATTAGAGCGGGTAAGGTCACCCGGACAATTTCTTCATCTGGAAAGGTGTTTGACTGGAAAGAGCTTACTGGAGAATTGCTGAGAATCAGGTCCAAGTCCCAAAGACCCGAAAATGCAACTTTAATGGTTTTTTATCGAGACACCTGGTTTTACATCGATGATTCCGACCTTAAATCCAAATCAACATTTTCTTTATTGTCGCAAATATTTTCCCTACAGGCTGGAAAGATAAAAGACAACAGCCCTATCCTCACACTAGGAGTAGGACAATAAAACAAAGCTAAAAATCAGTTCTCTTTTTAAGATTGTTTCTTTTCCCCACCAAACTATCAATAAAAAGTTTTCCATTCAGATGGTCTATCTCGTGCTGGACAGCACGCGCTTCATACCCTTCCATAGAGTAGGTGACATCAGAGCCGAATCCATCCTGAGCTTTTACCACTATATATTTTGAACGGCTAACCTTACCTGTGTAATCAGGAACAGAAAGGCAACCTTCTCTTCCAACACTATTTCCTTCATTCGATGTGATTACCGGATTTATTAGAACCAAATGACCGTGATTCTTATGCTGGGGCCGGGCAGAAACATCGACAATAATAATTCGCTCAAATCGCCCAACCTGAGGAGCGGCAATTCCGACACACCCTGGGAGAGAACTTAGAGTTTCTTCCAAATCAGAAATAAAACTTACGATTTGATTATTCACGGCCTTTACAAGTTTGGAAACCTGCCGCAACCTTTCATCTGGATAGACCAAAATTTCAAGCTTGGCCATTGATTTAACCCACCATGGTGTCAATGGGAACCAGATGCACAACAATTTCCTTTTCAATTATTAGAGGTTGCAAACTTTTCTCCAGACTTGCCAGACTGCAATCTGCGAATCCCTCAATATGCATTATGTAAACCGGTTTTTCCGGACTACCCCCGACATCAGACTCAAGGTTTAGAATATTAAATTTTAATTCTGCCAACGAGCCCGTTACTGCAGCAACAATACCTGCCTGATCCGCGCCATGGACACTTAACCTGAAATTCGGTTCGACATGATGGTGCAAACCACCTGCAATATTGTCGACATGAACCAACAGTCCCAATTTATCGCATATGGGTTGGAGAAGACTAACAACCCGCTCCTTATCATCCTCCATTTGCAACATGAGCATTACGGTAAAATTGCCACCCAACCTCGACATCGAGGCTTCCCCTAAATTGCCTCCGGCTTCAAACAAAATACGGCTAACTTCAGAAACGATTCCTGGGCGATCTTTTCCAACCAAGGTTAGCATGTACCAATTTCGCATTATTCCCCTCTAATCATGAATACTTAATTCGCTCTGGAATAACTCAAGAGCTTCAATTATTCTACCCACAACAAATCTTTTTTCGGTCGGGGGGCTAGTCCCGTTGTCAATCGAAACCACAATATATTTTTGATGAAGACTTTGGTTTTGTATGAACGCCGAAACATTTGCCCCCATAACAAAACCCGTTCCCCGAACCAATTCTTCTTGAATTGCTTTAATATTGTTCTTCACCAACAAACCATCTTTATTAAATAATTGTTTCATGGTTCAAAATTTAAAATTAATAATTTTTTTAATCGTTAATCTATAACACTAACAAACCCAAAACCGAATTAGAAATATTTACAAAATTTTAGTTCAAATTTTCTATTCTAACCTCAACCTTATAACCTGTTTTTAGATGGCAATTTAGGTTCTTTTGCGTTAAAGTATATGGCTATATTACTGAGTTATTTAGCTTTATCTACCTTTTTGGTCTTCGAATGCGAAAAATAAAAGTACTGGTGGTTGATGATGCAGTTGTTGTGCGGAAAATTGTCACAGACACATTGGGGTCTGATCCTGAATTAGAAGTTATTGCCACAGCAGCAAACGGCAAAATTGCCCTACAAAAAATTCCATTGCTCAAACCAGATATCTTAACTTTAGATATTGAGATGCCAGAAATGGATGGTTTGGAAACTCTGGCAGAAGCTCGAAAGCTTTATAAAGATCTTCCAATTATCATGTTCAGCACTCTTACTGAAAGAGGAGGCGCCAAAACTTTAGAAGCGCTTTCACTGGGAGCAACGGACTACGTTACCAAACCCGCAAACGTGGGAAGTGTGTCTGTTGCCATGCAACGGATTCGTGATGAATTGATTCCAAAAATAAAAATGTTCTGCTCAAAAAAAGCAGGGCTGGAAGCTCCAGTTGCAGCGATTCCAAAACCAGTAGCCAAAACGTCCGCACCTGTTATTAAAAGACCTGCTCGTCCACGGCCTCCGAATCAAAAGATAGACATACTCGCAATCGGTGTCTCAACAGGAGGTCCCAATGCATTGGCAGAATTTTTTCCAACACTTCCTGCCGACCTTCCTGTTCCCGTTGTCGTTGTACAGCATATGCCACCCTTTTTCACGAAGTTATTGGCCGAAAGGTTATCCGCTAAATCGCCTTTAGAAATTCGAGAAGGAAAGGCTGGTGAAAAACTAGAACCTGGCCACGCTTGGATCGCACCGGGAGACTTCCATATGGTTCTGGAGAATAAAGCGGATGGAGTTTATTTAAAGACCAATCAGGAACCCCAGGAAAACTCCTGTCGGCCTGCAGTTGACCCTTTGTTTCGATCCGTATCAGAGATTTACGGGCCAAGAGTTCTATCGGTTATTTTCACTGGGATGGGACAAGATGGAATGAAAGGTTGCGAACAGGTTAAAGAAAAAGGGGGCTACGTAATTGTCCAAGACGAAGAAACAAGTGTGGTTTGGGGTATGCCTGGCTTTGTTGCCCGGGCAGGATTGGCCGATGAAATACTACCTCTAAATCAAATAGGACCAAAAATAGTCGCGATGCTGAGAAAAAGTAAAATCTGATTGCAGCAGTTTAACTGGCTACAACCGGGCTGGTATCTACGTTTACCGCTTTCTCCGCATCCAAGATCAATAGCAACTTACCCTCCAGCTTGTAAACCCCATGCACCAGTTTCCTTACCTCTTCTGGAATGGTCTCAGGGGGTCGCTCATAAACATTATCAGGAACTTCCAGAACATCACCAATCTCATCCACAAGAAGACTCACCACACTATCGCCGGTTCTAACAACAACATTCATTGGCAGTTGGCCTTCTGGTAGCTTGTCCATTTTCAATCGCTGCCGCAAGTCGATAGCCGTAATAACCTGGCCCCTAAGGTTGATCAAACCGCGAATTTCTGGAGGTGCCAAGGGAATATGGGTCATCTCCTGATATCGAAAGACCTCTTGGACCGTTTCAACACCCACCCCAAAAAAATGACCGTCCAGATAAAATGTGCAAAACTGTTTTTCTTCTGACATCAGCTAACCTCCTCTGCTATAGCAACGCTGGTTGTTTCTATCAAGAAACTCGGGTCGGCATCTTGAACGATGGTTTCTATATCGAGCAAATCTGTCACACGGTCTTGCACTACTACCGTTCCGAGAACACCCGGCCGATTGGCTCCTCTCTTAACCGTAATGTTTTCTTCAACGATGTCGATGATACGCCCAACTATCAGGCCAACACTTCTTTCGTTGCGAGTGAAGACAACGGCTTGCATCAATTCGTTGTTTTCACCCTGCCTTTCTGCTCCTTCAACACTGAGATATTTCTTCAGATAAATCAAAGGCATGATTTCACCACGATATTGAACCACGTCCTGATCTCCAGATTGCTCAATATCTGATCGTTTAAACTCTTCCAGCCTTGCAACTTCTGAGAGTGGGATGGCAACACGATCATCCTCTTCCAATCCAAAAACCAACAAGGTCTGACGATCTCCATTCATAGACTGAGAAGAATGACCGACGGCAATGGTTTTTTCCTGATGCTCTGTAATAACTCGGGCTTTTTGCGCTAATCCCATAACGTCCAGAATCAAAGCCAATTTTCCATCTCCCATAATCGTGGCACCTGAAAAAGCAGCAAGCCCCTTGAGTTGTTCGCCAAGAGGTTTAACGACAATTTCTTCAGTGTCGCTGATTCCCTCAACAACCAAGCCAAACTGGCGGTCATCAGCATGCAGGACAACAATGTTAATCGCTTCGTCCTCAGAAACTCTCTCTAGCTGCAACTCCTCATGCAAGTAAACCAAGGGAAGCAGGTTTCCTCGCAGCCTGTAAACCGGTGCGCCTTGAATTTTCTCTACAGATTTCTTTGCCTCTTCACCATCCAGACGAA
>JABJCF010000533.1 GCA_018665625.1 Nitrospina sp.
GATCTTCTGAATCTGGTTTTCTTCCCAGTATTTGCTCATTGATAAAACTAATTTCGTTGGGTGATTTGGATTTTGCAATATTTTCGGCCCAACTACCTATTTCATCATCACTTTTTTCTTCTGTCATATTTGCAAAAACACCTGCCTCAATGCGTAAAAAATTCAGGATGATTTTGTCGAGGGGGCAGGGGTAGATATAATCTGCAAGCTCATTTTTTTTGTAGGCTCGTCCTTTATCAATCATTCGTTCAAGTTGAACCAAACCAGCCATTTTTTTCTTTGGACTTCGTGGAAATGCTCTCGATAGATCCATAAATTAGTCAAGCCGCATGCGGCTTACACCTCGGAAGTTTTTGGATTTTTTTATTGCTTTTGTTCCCACATCTCCAATTCGATTTCGGAAAAGATCGAGAGTGGTCAAATTTGTCAGCGTTTCAGATTCAGCCAAATATGTAGCTCCTATTTCGCCGATGCGGTTAAACTTGAGAATTAAATGCTCTAGCTTGGAGATTTTTGGTGAATCCGCCAAAAATTTTGCGCCAACTTCTGTAATGTTGTTTGATTTTAGGTTTAAGGTCTTTAAATTATCTATATAAGGAGAATTGCATAAGATGTTCACCCCCTCATCGCTAATATCATTTTCGCCCAGATCAAGACAGATGATTTCAGATAAAATTTCCATATTGGCTAATTTAGTGACACCCTCATCTCCAAGTTTGCGGTTTTCAAGGCAAAGGCTGGACCCAGCCACTCCTTTTTCAAGATTAACAGATACCAGCTTTTCGATATCTATGGATAAACCTTCTGTCATAATAATACCAGCCGCATTCAAAAGTTCATAATTTACAAAGTGTTCTTAGATTATCAATATAAACTGAATAGGTTTCGGGGTCAAACTTTACCTTGGACAGGGTTGAGGTGGTAAAATTGATTTCTATAACTAGTGAGTTGCTTTAAACCCCTGTCAATTCGGTGTTTATTTTGTTAGACTTGTTAAATAAAACAGCATTTAGGAGATAGTCTTATGATGGGAATTGGTTTTCCAGAATTGATGGTAATTTTGATCATTATTATGATTATTTTTGGTGCCGGGAAACTTCCGGAAATAGGGTCTGCATTTGGACGAAGTATTAAAAATTTCAAGGGCTCTATGAAAGAGGCGGAAGCTGAAGACCTGCCCATTGAAAGTAGTTCAGACAACCCAGAAACTGAAGCTAAAAGCGAAAACACTGCAGAAACCAAGAAAAGCGATGCCGCCAAAAAAGAGGAAGAGCTTATCGACGAAGCTGCAAATGAAATCAAGGAAAATAGAATTGGCACCATTCGAACTGCTCACGATGGATTAGTGCAGCAAGGGGATGTGTTTACAACTTCGCTGGGCCGTACTCCTGGAGGTCGTGGTCGAGACCGTGGAGTTTCTAGAGATAGTTTTTAACAGGAATATCTCTTTTTTTACTCCAATGATTCGTTGGATTTAATATTTGTAGTTTTAAATGCCATAAGAGACCCAAGCAATAATCCAACGGCCACCCAGGTCAATTGTTTTACCCGTCCTATAAGTGAGGCTGCTAGCCCCAGACTACCTGGGTAGCCTAAAGATGAAAATATAAGAACCAACCCACCTTCCAAGGCCCCAATGCTGAAGGGTATGAAAAAGCTTCCCGCTTTTACCAATTGCGCCATTGCCTCTATGATCCAAATGTCAGTCAAGGTTGTGGAAAAACCCAGGAAGTAGAAAATTAAATACACTTCACCCAAACCCAAAACCCAACCCAACAGAGCAAGCAATATCGAAATGAATATCCTGAGTGGATACTCTCTATAGTAAACGGAGAACAGTTTGTCCAGTTGTATGAGTTTTTCAAGAAAACTTTGCGCGCTTGGTTTTTTTGTTTTGGAGGAAAACCACTGACATAATTTCCCCAGAGTTCCCGTGATCTGAAAAATAAAAAACAGGAAAATCATCAGAGAAAAAGAGGCCAATCCAGCTAGACTGACTGTTTTAAATTCGGAGGAAATACTTGTTGAGTTTAAAATTAAAAATACTCCTGGGATACAAAATATTATAAGAGCAGCTAAGAATGTTGTGCGGGCAATAATTAAAGAAGAAAGGGTTTGTTTTAGGCTGACATTGCAGTGCTCTTTTAACAGATGCGCTTTAACCGGTTCCCCCCCCAAAGTTCCAAGTGGAGTGATGGTGTTGTAGGCTTCCCCAATCTGTCGAAAAACCCATAGTTTCTCATTGGAGAACTTCAGCACAGAATCCGGGTGAAAATTGTATTTCCAGGAGAGAGTATCAACCCAGGTTATGCTGCTGTATAGAAGGAGTATGGCAAAGAACCCGAACCCCAACTCCATTAGAAGTTCGAGAGCATTTTTCGTGTCGACTGCGTTGATAGCCCAAACCAATAAGCCACAGCCAAGAAGAAATAAAGTTAGGTTTACTAATTTTTTCATTACAGGTTGTCAAACTGGGAGGAAACAGGCTCTACCGTAGGCCGGGTTGCGTACGGATTAATTCGAGATGGATAGGGGATAGAAAATATTAACGATCGCACTCCCCACCAATCATGTTAATCATGTCGAAGGTGGGAATGATATCGGCCAGCATGCTTCCCTCACACATTTCAGGCATCGCTTGCGTTAAGGTGAAAGACGGCGGTCGAACGCGACATTTATAGGGTTTGCCTGAGCCATCGCTTACCAGGTAGAATCCAAGTTCGCCATTGGCTGCTTCCGTGGGAAAATAAACCTCCCCAACAGGGGGTTTTAACCCGTCAATGACCATTTTAAAATGGGCTATCATTTCTTCCATGCGCTTATAAACATCGGGCTTCGCGGGGTTTCTTAAATAGGGATGATTTACATTGATCGGTCCCTCGGGCATATCACGCATTGCTTGTTTGATTATTTTAAGGCTTTGTTTGATCTCCTCCATGCGAACAAGGTATCTATCAAAGTTGTCGCCTGTTTTTCCAAGAGGGATATCGAAATCGAGCTTGTCGTAACAAAGATATGGCTGATTTTTGCGTACATCATAATCGACTCCCGCTGCTCTCAAGCATGGACCCGTAAAACCCCATGAAATCGCACTTTCAACAGGGATTGCACCGGTATTTTCCATACGGTCAATAAAGATTCTATTTTTTGTGAGCAATTTATCGACGTCATCAAAAAGCGCGTCCAGTTTAGGATAGGTAGCCTTAAGGTCTTCGTCGAATCCGGGTGGCAGATCGCACATCAAACCACCGATACGGATGTAGTTTGAAGTGAGACGGGCTCCACATACTTTCTCAAGTAAATCCCATACAA
>JABJCF010000534.1 GCA_018665625.1 Nitrospina sp.
CGCTACCGTTCCAAAATTATTTGCAGCATCATCCAATACAGCATTGTTCGCACCCGCGACAATGGTTGTCGTACCCGAAGCCACAATTGTACCGCTATCTGAAATCGCTCCGCCTGCGGTTATATTTAAAGTTGTTACTGTTGATGCACCCATATCAATCGCACCCACATCAACTAACGTTGCTGTTCCTGCAGAAGTTATGGCTACTATCCCAAAATTATTTGCAGCATCATCCAACACAACATGGTTCGCACCCGCCACAATGGTTGTCGTACCCGAAGCTACAATCGTACCACTATCTGATATGTTTCCGCCTGCGGTTACATTTAAAGTCGTTACTGTTGACGCACCCAGATCGATTGCGCCTACATCAACAAGCGTTGCGGTTCCCGCAGAAGTTACCGCTACTATCCCAAAATTATTTGCAGCATCATCCAATACAACATTGTTCGCACCTGCTACAATCGTGGTCGTACCAGGAACTACAAGAGTGCCACTATCGGAAATAGCTCCACCCGCTGTGACCGTCAAGTCGCCGGTCAGCGTCAATGCGGCAAGATCAAAAACCCCGCTATCGTTGATCGTCACATTAGTAAGTGTTCCCGCTGAAGCTACAAAAGCAACCGTGCCTGTATAAGTACTTGCACTGTTCAAGGTAATGCTCTGGGCACCCGCTGTTGTGAACGTTGAATTACCTGTGATCGCAAGCACTCCACTATCAGTAATATCTCCACCCGCAGTTGCCGTTACCGCAAAATCCCCAGAAACCGTCGAAGCTCCGAGGTCTATCGTATCTGCATCCACAAGGGTTACATCTTTACCTGTTGTGATCGCTACCGCACCGGTAAAGTTATTGGTGGCCGTGCTTAATGTAATATCGTTAGCCGCTCCCGCAGCCAAAGTGGTTGTTCCAGTGATAGCTAAAGCACCGGTTTGGGTGATCACTCCTGCTGAGGTTACTGATAAATTTCCAGTCAAGGTCGTCGTACCCAGGCTGACGGTGCTATTAGAAACCAAATTCAAATTAGATTGGGTAAGACCATCTGTTGTAATAGCACCCGATGTCAGGGTCTGGACCGCAGCAAGCGACGCACCATTTGTCCCTGCTGTCATGGCCTGACCGATGGTGATGATACCGGTTGTAGAAATTTGGTCGAGTTCAGTGTCCGTCAATAAAGAACCCGCGGCAGAACCCAGAGCAAGTGATGTACTTGATTGGGATTCAGCAATCGCTACATTATTAGAACCCCCCGTAATTGCACCTACAATGGAAAAATCAGCGCCAATGAGTGTCAGCCCACCGCCTAATGTTGTTGTGGTTCCTGAAGCAAAGTTTATTGCACCGGTTCCATCTGCACCCCCACTGGTATTGTGAAAAGAATCTGCTTCTAAATGAAGAGTACCGGTTCCATCCATGGTCAGGTCTTTATTGATGTTGATGCTGCCACCTGCCTGCATGACCAAGTTGACATTGGAGTTTCCTGTGGCGCTCGCGACATTAAACGCATCACTTATCGTTATAAAGTCCGTTGCCTGAAGGATGATCGTGCCTCCTGTAATTCCATTAAAACTTCCGGTTGTTGCCGTTGGATCGAGAACGGTACCTACTACTGCAGAGTCATCCCCAAAAAGCTCTGCAATATCACTGCCTGCAGTGAAACCAGTAGTATTACTATCTGTACCTGCAAGTATCGTTATGCTCACAGGGTCAAGAAGAACCGTTCCCCCAACGCCGTTTGTCGCAGTCACATCAACGCTGCCACCAAAGTCGAGAAATTGTTTTCCTGAAGTTTCTACAAAACCACCGTTACCGCTTTGCAATCCACCGGTAGCAGCAATACCACCATAAAAGTAGGTTGACTCATCTGCCCAAAGAATGACTTTACCACCATCACCCGAGCTCAGCGCATCAGCAGTTACAAACGCCGTAGAATGAAAATAAGTTTTTTCTGCGGTAGGTACTAATCCTTGCCCCTGGTAATCTCCACCTATGAGAGCGGTACCGCCACCCAAGTCACCCGAGACATCGATGAACGCATTTTCCAATAACGCTACCCATTCACCAAGCACTTGCACCTCACCACCGGTTTGGCCTGCTTCTTTACCAGACGCATCGAGGGTTCCCGTAACATTGACGAGACCTTCATCGCCACCGTATAAAACTATTTCTCCGTTTTCCTGCACCGCAGATTTGGCTTCAATCAACCCATCCATATTTATGACTTGATCAACCACGTCTCTGGCAGCATTCACCTCAAGGAAAACCGTGCCGCCATTGGCAAAAATCGAACCACCATTTTTAATTAAAGATGAAACAGGTTGCCCGTCCGGACCGATCACCTGATTGAGAATTTTACTGTCGACTCCGAGGCTGACCAGTTTGTCGCCATACAAATCGAGAGTGAATGTTTTACCCGATGCAAGTGACACTTGACCGAGCTGCGCATTGATGATTCCCGAATTCTCTACACCGGGAGCAACAAAAGCCAGCAATCCGCCTTGAGCAACATTGATAATCCCTCTATTTATAACGGTACGATTCAGACTGGAAGGAATATTGAACTGGTAGTTGCCAGCCATGAAATCGCTGTTACTAATATTACTTGTGGTTGCAACCAGACCGCCTACATCGATTTTTGAATTGGCTCCAAACAAAATCCCATTAGGATTGAGGAGCATTAAATTTCCATTGGAAGTGAGCGTACCAAAAATTTCTGAGCCAACGCCTCCAGTAACACGACTGAGGTTGAATGAGTCGGTAGAAGGCATTTGAAAATGAGTGGCTTCGTTTGCCTGAATATTAAATGTCTGCCAATCAATAATGGCTTTATTAGTAGACTGAATAACATTAAGAGTATTTGGGTCGACTTGATCAAAAGCTACCGAACCGGCTTGCACAGTAGGGTCCGTGGGCAAAGCGAAAGCAAATGCTGGAAACAAGGCGACCCACGCCGCAAAAATGCAAACGATATGTTTGCGCCAACTGTTTCGCGAATCATTTTTATTAAATTTTAAAAAGTGACTAAAGCTCACCCTGTTCTCCATGTTGTTCCGTATCAAATAGAACTACTAAAAAATTGTACAGCAATACCATCTTTTGAAAAGTTTAAAATCCTACTTCAGCCTGTCCTTATGCCCTTTATCGCCCACTCCACCCCTTAAAATTTCGGGCAAAAGCGTTGATGTTGGCTTTTTTATTTCGTTACCAAAAAAATTCCTACCCACTGAAAATAAAATTAAAAAATATTCTTATAAATCCAATTTTTCATATACTCGATAAATACAAATTTTCAATAACGAGCATTTAAGCTGAAGAAAAATCTTGGGTTACTATCGCCCTCAGCGCTCACATCTCCCGACAAGGGTTGCCCCACTTCAAAATATCCAGACAACCATTCATTGATATTGGCCCGCACACCCAAACCCGTCGCAGTCAATGAGCTTGAATCGTCCTGCACGGCGGTAGTGTTTCGAAGCACGACCGTTCCATGATCAAAATATAAATAGGCCTGAAAACTTTTCAAATAACTCCAATCGGTTTTAATTCCTTTTTGCAATTCCAATTTCAATGCAATGCCCTGGTCACCTGTCACCTCTGATGGATCATAGGCTCTTACAAACTGGGACCCCCCCAGACCAAACTCTTCAGAAGACAAAAGCGAATCAAAAGCATATTGCCAACTGACGGCTGTCAAAAAGGACCAACCCAATCCCAATTGTTGAAGCCGTAATAAATCGCCGGACAGTTTGGTGAAATCGCTGCGTCCATCTGCGCGCGAAAGATTTGCACTACCAGCACCCGTTGCATTCAAAAAGTCTATGCCCTTGGCCAAGTCAACACTGATCAGGTTGACGCCGCGAAAACGATCTACAAAATCATAGGCCATCCCCATATTTAAAATCCGCAAACGATCTTTGGTTATATTTGCGCCCAACAAATCCGTTTCAGAATTTCTGCTCGTGAAGCCAAAATGGCCTTTCAAATTCTTGCCTCTCGAACGAATGAAAGGATGCGATACCCGAACCGTAACTGAATTCGAATCTCCTTCTACCTCGAATTGTTTGAGAGAAGAACCCGGTTCTGATTTACTAAAAGAACCGGACAGAAATAATTTTGTTCCTTCCGATGAAATGGGAATCTCACCAAATCCATTGAAGAAAAATAATTCATCTGGGCTACTGGTAAAGATTGTCTGTATCCCTAATCGATCGTAAACACCCAACGCAGAATTTGCGTTAGCCCCGCCTCTAATTTGTATTGGACCATTAAATTTTGAACCGCGATTGTCTAAGCCTGCATTCGCATCCATATCTTTGTGTTTCAAAGTCAGAATAAGTTCTGACGCACCCGGTTCATCTTTGGAAGGAACAAGAACCGATTCCACAGAAACACCGGGAAGATCATCTATCAACAATAAATACCGTTCCAGATCCATGGCTTTTAACGGACTCGAACGAAGCAGACCTTTTCCATAACTTTTCAGAAAAAGTTTTGAACCTTTCACCGGACCGCGAATTTTCAAGTTTCCTATATATCCTTCAACCACCTGAATGGTGACGACACCATTTTTTATTTTTTGTGGAACCACAATGGCCCTTGAAAGCAAATAGCCATCATTTCGGTATTTGGTAGTAATTTTTTCAGCAAATCGGTAAACGAGCGCCAGGGATACTTTTTTGTCGATAAATCTTTTCTGCCACCTTTTGAAAGCATTGTGTGAATAAACGGTAGAACCTTTAACTTCGATTTTTTTCAAAATAAAGCGGATCTTCTTCAAATCTTTGGGAGGGGAATAGGATTTGGTTTCGGGAACCTCGGGTTCCATAACCGAACCGGGAACCTGAGGCTGCTCAAATCTTTTTTCCAGCCTTTGGGGTTCCGCAGCGGAAGGCACCGTTTGCGCCCAAGACGAACCGGAAATAATAATTCCCGCCGAAAAAGCCCATACTGCCGCAAAACAGGCAATTTGCCCCAAGCGACACTTAAATTTTAATCCCTTAAAATTCAATATCTTACCGATCATTTTTTGCCCTCAGATCGGAAACCAGACGAAGATTTAGCACTCCACCTTTCGTCCCTGAGGGTGGTCAAAATTAATTCCTAAACGATATAATTTACACAATATAGTGCCTATCCTAACGGAGGGAAAAAGCTAAATCTTTAATTTTAAATGGGTTATTGCTATTTTAATGGAAATTAATTTACAGCTCAATCAGTAGGGTGGAGCGAGTTTATTGAGCCTTTCAAGGAAAGCTTGTGCCGATTCGGGGACTCGGACACCTTTTTGACCGGCCAGGAGAATCCGGTTATTGACCTTTTGTCGGTAATACTGGCGATTGGCTTTATTATCTGCATTAATAACAGTGCCATTTAAGGAAATACCAGCGAACAAACCTTCAATAGAGGAATATGCATAAATATCTTTTTTAAGGAGGATTTTCTGGAAATTTATATCTATTTGCTTTCCCAAGGGACCAATGGCCACCTCAGGACCCGCCCCCAGGTCAAACTGGGTTTTAAATAATTCTCTCAAACCTTTTTTGGTAACAACAACCAATACAATTTCCGCTTTCTGAATTCCAGCCTGAAAACCATAACTGGCCTGCCGAGATTTAACGAAAGCAGGTGGATTCCATTTTCCAGTTTTAGGAGAGCGTACTATAACCACCCCTTTTCCAACCCTTGCTCCAGCTATCATGGCCGCCTTCAAAAGATTAGGAAACACCACAAATGCCTTAGCGTGGCCCAATAACTCTTGCGGAATTCGATGGCCTTCGGCATTGATCAAAGATTCGATCGACTGTTCTGCATCCAACAATAGCTCTGTATGCTTAAATGGGTTTGTGTCCAGGGATTCTGTGATGGGGTTTGAGGCACAGGAAGACAAAAATAAAACGATAAAAGCTATTTTAATATATTGGAACATGAAACCATTTTTTTTAGAATGAATATTCTAAGCTTTATATAGGAAAGAG
>JABJCF010000535.1 GCA_018665625.1 Nitrospina sp.
CCATTTACTGAAATAGACGAGATGATGCAGTCATTCATCGTATACTTCATATACTCAACGGCTTTTTCTCCTACCGCATCCGCGCGATAACATATAATCACGATTTCTTTTATTGGTTTACCCTGACAACAAAATAGATTTAAATCAGGCGTTCCAATATCCATATATTTAACTATGGAAAAATCTTGGTGAAAACATCTTTCAACAGTAGCGGCTCCAGATGTACTCCGAGTAGGGGATGTCGGTTGAGACACCCCGTGACTATAAGAAAGGATTTCATATTCCCCGGCATGGGCTCCATCTGTACTTTCGCCAGGAATTTCCTTAATCTTCATAAACATATTTTGAGGCATAGCGCTCTCCTAAATTAAAAAAACGGAAACAATTTATGTCATTGACTACTAACCTATCCGGTTCGCCCAACAGGGCGTTCCGGAGGTCAAATTCTACTATTCAGCAGGCGGAGGTAATTCCGCAACCAATCTAATAGAAGCAGTCAGTTCATCAAGTTGAAAATGAGGTCGGAGAAAAACGACCGCTTTATAACAACCAGGTTTTCCAGGAATTTCAGAAACGTCCACTCGAGCTTCCCTTAATGGAAATTGAGCCTTAGTTTCTTGGCCAGCTTCATCACTTAAAAGGACATAGTTGGCAATCCAGTTATTTAAATAACTTGAAACCTGACCCGCAGACATAAAAGAACCAATCTTATCGCGCATAATTACTTTCAAGTAATGCGCAAAACGCGAGGCAGCTAAGATATAAGGCAACTGCGCTGAAAGTCGCGCATTAGCGTTAGCGGCGTCCAAGTTATATACCTTAGGCTTATTACAAGTTTGACCGCCAAAAAATGCGGCATAATCCGTTCCTTTACAATGAACCAGTGAAATCATTCCTTGGTCGCTGATTTCTTTCTCTCTACGATCAGTAATAGCAACCTCAGTTGGGCATTTCAAGGCAATATCGCCATCGGTAGTTTTAAAAGTATGGGTTGGTAAACCGTCTACCTTACCGCCACCTTCAACACCACGAATAGCACCACACCATTTATAAAGCGCAAAAGCATTCGTAATTCTTTCAGCCATTGCATAAGCAGAGTTACCCCACAAATAACTTTGATGGTCTTTTCCGTCAACGTCTTCCTCAAACGAAGCAAATCCTTCAACAGGAACTGTATCCATACCATAAGGTAATCTCATTAGAATTCTTGGAAGAGTAAGCGTCACATAACGAGAATCTTCGCTATCTCGGAAAGATTTCCATTTGATCAACTCTAAGCTTTCAAAAGTTTTGGCTAAATCCCGAGGAACGCCTAAATCAGTAAAAGAATCTAAATCAAATAGCTTTGGATGAGCTGCTCCAATAAATGGAGCATGCGCTGCTGCAGCAACTTCAGAAATTTTCTCTAAAAGTTTAAAATCCTGAGGATGGCGAGTAAATTCAAAATCTCCCATCAAACAAGAATAAGGAAAACCACCATGAGTGCCATATTCTTCTTCATAAACTTTCTTAAAAATCGCGCTTTGATCAAACTCTACCGCTTTCTCTAAATCTTTCAACAACTCGTTTTGAGTTATATTGAGAAGTCGGAGTTTCAACATTACCCCAGTTTCAGTTTTCATTACCAAGTAATTCAAACCTCTCCAGGAACCTTCCAGCTTTTGAAAATCTGGATGATGTATAACTTCGTTTAATTGTTTAACAATTAAATCGTCAATCTGAGCAATGCGGTCTTTAAGCATCTGCTGGGTATCTTTGTTTACGGTCATACCCTCGTCTAAAATTTGAGTGGCAAATTCGCTCACAAGATCTTTAGCATACTTGCTTTGGGACTTATCCCGAGCTAACTTACCTTCCTCAAGGATTCGATCGACCAGGCTTAATTCTGCTGTTTCTTCTGCCATTTTTCTTCTCCTTAATTATTAGTTATCGGGCTCGGGCTCAGTTTCCTTTGCCGCCTTCATTTCTTCAAGACCTTCAGTATTTTCGACAACTTCGCTCAACAAACTATCCAATTGATCATTACCTTCCAATTTAACAGCAAGATCGGACAAATGTTGCCTTGCCATATATAATTTATTAAGCGGTTCAATTTGCTTAATAACTTGTACAGGCTCAAAATCATCCATACTTGTAAAATAAAGTTCTACCGCCAAATCCGTTTTTTCTTCCGCTTCATCTCCAGCTAACTTATTTGGAACGGTAAATTTTAAATGCGGCAACAGAGATTTTAAAACTCCATTAAAATTATCTCTGTCAATCTCGACAAACTTTCTGTCTACAAGCTTTGGCAAAGGAAGATATCCCTTTTTCAAATTTTCTGGCATCTCAGCAGGATCTTTATCCTTACCTGCTAAATCAGCCATAATTCCCATAACAAAGGGAAGCTCTTTCATTTGGATCGCGCCCAAGGTCTCCACGTCGTATGTGATTTGCACCCGCGGAGGGCGAACGCGGTCTAGTTTATGCTGAATACTTTCAGACATATCCCCTCCTTATTTCTAAGGTTGATAAAATAAACGCCATTTCAAAATTACCTACTATAAAAAAACTTTAACCTACCTCCTTATAAACATTTTTAGTTCATTTTTTATTAAA
>JABJCF010000536.1 GCA_018665625.1 Nitrospina sp.
AACAACACCCTTGCCTTATGTTCCTGAAGGAACAACGGAGTTTGAGCTAAAAAGAGACATCATAAAACATAACCTTAAAGCTTATTTCCAATGGAAAGTTGTTAAAAAAATTCTTATGCGAGACAAAGGGGTAGGCTGGATTGCTCTTCCACCCAACTGGTACTTAAAACCTAAAGAACTAGGAATGTTGGTTGGAATGACCGTCGTTTTAGGAACAAACCTTCTTTTTTCTTTTTTGCCCTGCGCTATAGGGGATTTCGTTTTCTCCTTGATCCGAAGAGGAAACCCAATGAAACCTCCAAAGGATATTAAAGTTTCAGAACGGTCATTTAGACGCTCCAAGGCCCCCGACATCGATCCTAGACATTTGCGCTCTGATGTTCAGGAAGAACGACTAGAAAACGAATCTGTCGAAAGGACTGAAGTGGAGGGTCGCGCTCCTTGGCTGAAGTGGTCCACTATCAATCAAGAATAGCTCCCTTTCCTGCTTGTTCAATTTCAATAATGGTTATTGAAGTATTCGGTTTTGCGTTTACACAAGTACCTATATAGATAGCGGTTGAGGACAAGTTTGGAAAATAACGCGACCCATTTATTAAGCACATAATTGTTGGATCTTGTTGAAATACTTTGAAAGTTTCATTTAAAATTAGACTCTTTACGTTCCCTCCAAAGCATAACAAACTGACTCATGAATGAATCCCTATCCTTAAGCATTGTTATGCCTGCGCTAGATGAAGAAGCCAATATTTATACTGCCATAAGCGAAACATTGGAAGCTTTTGACAATTTCAATATTAACGGCGAAATCATTGTGATAAACGATGGTAGTAAAGATAAAACACCTGAAATTATTGAAGAACTCTGCAAGAAAGACAAACGAGTAAAGATGATTTCTCATGCTTCCCCCCAAGGCATTGGGGCTTCGTTTTGGGATGGCGTCGACTACGCCACGAATGAAACTATATCTATGTTGCCTGGCGATGGCGAAAACAACCCGGGTGAAATAATTCGTTATTTAAATTTACTAAACCATGTGGATATGGTTATCCCCTTTGTATTCAACCCGCAGGTGCGTCCCTTATGGCGCTCTGCGCTTTCCTTTGTATACCGATTTATCATAAACACAACTTTTTTAGCAAACTTCAACTACACCAACGGAACTGTACTCTATCGAAAATCTATTCTTGAAGGGTTAGGAATAAGAAATACGAGCTTTTTTTTTCAGACTGATATTTTAGTCAGATCCGTAAAAAGAGGTTATTTGTTCGCTGAGGTTCCTTATTGTTTAGGAACACGCGGATCGGGAGATTCGAAAGCCGTTTCTTATCCATCCCTGAAAAATGTAATAAAAGGGTATTTTCGTCTATTGAGAGATTTTTATTTTAATAAAGAATGGAATTCGAGCCAACCATTTGTAGAAAATACTTCTACAGCTCAGCGGCATAAGGCTTCACCAGAATGATCAATCAGTCTATTAGAAAAATACCAAGCCTTCCTTGATATTATGTCAGTGCAATCTTGAATACATCTTTTATATATTCTTGGATTAAGAACTGATTTAAATGCGCTTGCAATTGTCAGACGATTGGGTTGCGTTTTTTTAACGAATAGGCCAAATTTGATATACTGAAAGTCTCTTTGTAGTTGTTTCAATAGCCAACTTATTCAAAAGCAAGGCTACCTGGGCGATTTTTTGCCTGCCATAACTTCCAACTTAATGATTATTTCATGAACGAATTAGATAATATTTTTTCGCAATCAAAGGATACTGGCGCATTTGCCACTGGTTATTTTAGTTATCTCAACCAGGTTTTTGCAGGAATTAATATCGAAGAAGTCTCCAATTTTGTTAAAATCCTGTTGGAAGCGAGGGAACGTGATGCACAAATATTCTTCATGGGAAATGGAGGTAGCGCGGCTACAGCCAGCCATTTCGCCAATGACCTCGCAATCGGGACACGGTCTTGGAACAAACCATTTCGAGCAATCAGCTTAACTGATAATCAGGCAATCGTTACAGCTATTTCCAATGACGATGGCTATGAAAATATTTTCACCTATCAACTTCAGGTATTATTGAA
>JABJCF010000537.1 GCA_018665625.1 Nitrospina sp.
CGACACCCGCTACCTTAGCCAGACCAAGCGCGTCTACTTTATCTCCAAATTTTCCTCGTGGAGCCATTTTAAGGACTTTACCGTGATTGGTCATACCACTTTCCTGACCCCCGGTGTTTCCATAAACTTCATTGTCGAGCATGATGGTGGTGAATTTTTCTTTGCGGAACCAGCTATGCATCAAACCCTGGAAACCAATGTCGATCAAGCCACCATCACCTGCCATAACCACAACGTCTTTTTTCTGATTCGGAAAACGAACTTCCAAGCCGCGCTTTAGTCCAGATGCAAGTGCATTGGTATCGCCGTAGTTGCCATAAACAAAAGGAACAGAAGCTTGAGAGATAGCCAATCGTCCACATCCTGCAGTACCAACAACAATGGTGTGCTCAGGATTAGGCATTCCAATGTAGACGAGGCGAATGAACAGTGTCATCGCACAGCCTGCACACATAGGATGTTCTTCAATAACTTCCTTGAATTTTCCCATGTCAGTAACTTTTACTGATTGGGTTTCTTTTCCATTTCGGTTGTTGTACGGGCCATGATCTACTAAATCTTTATACTCAACAGGTAAAACGTCTTTGAACGCCGGTGAAGGTCGTAAAGTTTCAAGAGACATAAAATATATCCTTTTGTAAAAAGGTCTTAGATAGTATTAAATTATTTATTAAACAGGCTGCACGAAGCTTTCACTTAGTGTGATTATACCTGTATTTAAAAGGCTAAACAATAAATCCCGGGTAATTCGTTATTTTACTTCCTTACGAAAATCTGCCAGCCATTCGAGAATCATCTCAGTAGGCATTGTCATTCCGCCATATACCCTCGGTCCATTTTTAATGACACCCGTTGTACGTCCATAAAGAACAGAACAGACTTCTTTGTGCAACCAACCCGCCTGATTGAATTCTGGAACCAGAATTCGCTTGGCACCTTTAACTGCTTCGAAAATTTCTTCTGTTGGGAAAGGGCGGATTGTTTTAATTTTAATAAGACCCACTGTGCGTCCTTGTTCGCCTTCTTGTCGAACGGCTTCACGAGCCTGAGAAACAGCACAACCGGAGGCTATGATGAAATCTTCAGCTCCAGGATTAACAACTTCTACCAAGCCGCCAAGATAAGCGCGGAAATATTTAGCCGACCGCTCTACTGCTGCAAAGACTTCCTGCTGCCAACTTGAATGCATATGATAACTGATGAAATTACTTTTCTGGATTGGCGCATCTCTGGAGAGACGTGCTGGTGGATTTTCGTTATCCATTGCCGGTACTGCCGAACGCCAGCCGTCACGCGGTGGCAATTTATACTCTTCGGGAGTAATAGACACGGGCCCTCGTGCATGTGTTACGAAAAAACCATCGGTAGAGACAACTGCGGGTAATGTTACATCGACCTGCTCAGAGGCCATAATTGCCGCTAGCGGATAGTCGTAAAAATCTTGTTGGTTCTCAGCGTGAAGCATGAGTATTCCTGTATTCAGCAAGAATGACATTTCAATGTTATCTGGCTGAATAGCAAGAGGGGTGTTGATGACCCTACACATGTTCAACATGATGATTGGAGTTCTTGCGCCAGGCCAGGAACTGACTGCTTCCAGACCGCGCATCAGGCCGGGACCAGAAGTTGCGGTCAGGCTGCGTACACCCGCACGGGAAGCACCGGAGATTGCGGAGAATGTTCCGATCTCTTCTTCTGCCCTGTAATACTCTTTGATATAGCCTTCGTCGTAGAGATAACCGGCTTGCTGCATGGATTCACTTTGCGGAGTAATGGGATAGGCAATAGCGATATCAATATTCGCACGTCTCATGGACTCTCTGGCTGCTTCACTGCCTGTGATAAACTGCTTTTCACGCGGGAGCTCATGAAACATTTTCATCGGATCAACTACGGTTTGCTTTTCACCCCCAGGAACCCAGTCAGCGGGTTTTCCTTCATCTACGGCCGTTCTGCAAACTGAACTACCAACCACATTTGCCATGATTAAACTCCTTATATTTTCAAAATATCAGTACTCAGAACTGAAAAAAAAGCTCTGGTATAACTTAAAATGACTAATTAATAGGGCAGGAATAAAAGGCGAGGAACTATCCTTTTAAAGAACCGGCCTATTTCTTGAAAAAGAGAAACATATTAGAAACAATACGGTGAACTGTCAAGCCCTAAGCCCATAAAAAATGTGCTTTTATGTGGGTTTTGGCCTGCCGATATTTACTAAGGCTCTTGCGGTAACATTTTCTCCAAAGAGCCCAACTCCTCAAAGTATTGAAAAGATTTTTCAATGAACTCATTTAAGGTTTTATCCGTGTAAAATTTCAGGGTTTTGGTTGCTAATTCTGTAGTGTGGCAAATCTCAAAACGGGTGGTGTTTTCACCGTTAAATTTGATAATTTCAACTTCCCAGTGAATCATGGATATTTCTTCCTGAGGTCGACTTACAGCAGCCAATCCATAGTCCCTCACGCGATAGATGAACTGGGTTCCACCATTCCCTGTGGGGTCTGAACGGGTTAAAATTAGGTTGTCTTGAATAAGCATTTTTGTCTCATACGAGGGTTTATTTATTTTGCTCTTTTCTGCAAACTTTGAAGTGCAAATAGCGTATGTTAATATACCTGAAATAAGAGATTTATTCTATGAACTGCAATATTAAAAATAAAACCCATCGGTTAAATAGGCCCCTGAAAAGCTTGATTTAGTCGAAATTTCTACCCAAAATCCATGCAACCTATTGAATTAAGTGATCCTGCAAAAATTGAAGAGTTTCTCAGTAAAATCAGTCTGACCGGCAAAGGTTTCACCACCGAATGCCTTCTCATGGATGCTTATGATGCGGGGTTGGATTACCCGGACTATTTGAAAGCAGAGGGGGAAGACCCCGATGCGATTTATGATGGAAAATCTCCTGCCTGGGCCAAATACCACATGCGGCAGGGAAAACGCGTTTTTATGGTCTATGGGGATAAAGAGAAAGACCGCAGGACGCATTTCTCTGAAACGCCTTGACCTGGCTGGCATCTTATTATTAAAGAGCCTTCAGGACCCAATTTAACCTTTTCTCGAGACGCCGATAGTGCAATTTGATAAGGAAACCCAAACACGAATTTTAAGAGTAGCTTCAGACAGGCAGCAAGGTCGCGACATGGAAGAATTGGATCAACGCATTGCCCATGTCATGGATCTTCATCCTGAGTTTGAAGAAATCTGGACGATGGGCGAGATGGCGGCTTACCCGCAGGAAATAAACGGGCAGGTGGTCAGTCCGTTTGTCCATACCGTTTTGCATACCATTGTTGATTCCCAGCTTCGTACCGAGCAACCGGAATGTGTCGAAAAAACTTTTAAGCGACTGCGCGATCAAGGTATGGAAGAGCATGAAACACTGCACGCCATTATTGCTATCTACGCCGATTTACATTTTGCGAGTTTCAGGCAGGGAAAACCATTTGACCAATTGGATTATGAAAGCCGACTGGATTATCTTTCTTACGAAGATCGGGCCACGCCCGATGGAAATGGGTAGATGCGTGTCAAGCAGACAATAGTTTTATAGCTTTTTAGTATAAACTTGCTGATATTTCCCCAAGACGTAGTCTTGTTCACATGCCTAATGGCATTGTTTCGCTTCACGAGAATAGACCAGCTACCTGCGGCGGGGCGCCGCTATAGAACTTTTTGAATTGTTTTTCCCAAG